>DAIUJM010000072.1:0-1742 GCA_036848695.1 Candidatus Saccharimonadota bacterium | reverse complement strand
AAGTAATGATACAGGTTCAAGAAAATGTTAGCTTAGTTCAATATTCAACAATGCGACTAGGTGGCTCGGCTCGATATTTGGTAGAAATTGCTAGTGAGGATGATCTTTTGGAATCGCTCAAATTTGCCTCTGAAAAGAATCTCAAAATTCATGTTGTTGGTACTGGAAGTAACACCATATTTCAAGATGAGGGTTTTCATGGGTTGGTTATTGTTAACCGGATAATCGGCGTAACCGAAGAATCTCACGACGACACTACCGTGTTGACGGTTGGCGCTGGGGAAAATTGGGATGACATTGTTGCTCGTAGCGTCAATCTAGGTCACAGCGACATCGCAGTACTCAGCATGATTCCTGGAACTGTTGGTGCGGCGCCAGTTCAAAACATAGGTGCATACGGACAGCAAATTTCAGACAGCATCGTATCTGTAAGAGCATACGATACTAATACAAGTGAATTTAGCGAAGTATCTAAAGAAGCATGCGAGTTTTCCTACCGTCACAGTCGATTCAATTCTACTGACAAAGATCGGTTTATTATTACCTCCATAAAAATGCGACTGTGTCGCAAAACTATCAAACCACCTTTGTACGCCGATATTGAAAAATACTTTACTAGCAATAATATTGTTGCCGAAAGCGTTACTCCGCAGGACCTCCGTGCAGCTGTGATTCATATTCGGAGCGTCAAACTTCCCGATCCTTCTGTTGTAGCAAATTGTGGTTCATTTTTTAAAAACCCAGTCATCACCAACGGCCACTTTCAGGATTTTAAGAAAAAACATCCTGAAATCAGCTCTACACCCGATGGCTGGAGTCAACCGCCCTATTGGAATCTACCAGATAACACAGTTAAACTCGCTGCCGGCTGGCTTGTAGAACAAGCGGGTTTCAAAGACTACCATGACGCAAAAACCGGAATGGCCACTTGGAAGAACCAGTCGTTAGTACTTATTAACGAATCTGCAAAAACCACTGTTGACCTTACAGCTTTTAAAGAAATGATCGTCTCAAGTGTTTATGAAAAGTTCGGAATCACCCTAAAACAAGAACCCGAGTTGGTTGCAGCATAAGCAGTATCTTGCTACAATGTTACAAACCACAGCGGCACAAAAAAAGATTAAAAATGAGGGAATATATATGGTCAACGAGTTATGTGAACTCGCTGCTTCCGGTGTAAATGCAAAGCAAATTGGTATTTTTGGTGCTTTGCTAATTATTTTAGGTGTAATCTTTTTTGTGTTGAGCAAAAAACGTAAGCTTAACGTGAAGTGGCTTATGCCGGTCGCTCTGCTTATTTTTACAATTGGAACACCATTTCAACAATTGGTGATCGCCCAGTCTGCTGGAGAATGTTCCCCTCGGCAAAGTAACAGTCAAACACCGAGTCCAGGTACACCCGAAGCCCTTGGTGGGCTAATTGATGATAATCCAGAGCTAGCCTATGATGAAGATTATGGTGAGTATTATGCAACTTTTTCAGTGTTACCAAATGACAACGCACCAAACGGAGATTCCTTCGATATTTCTACCCTACAACTCCTCGGAGAGTTCCCTGATCCAGAGTATCAATATAGCTTTTTAATTCTTGACCCCGAGAACCCAACTCCGCCGGCAACACCAAACTCGCCCGGCAATCCAGACTGGGCAAACGTGTGGGGATATTGGTACTTGGAACTGACATGCGATCCAGATGACACAGACCACTGTGGTACGGATCCAGGTGATAACATTGTCTGCCA
>DAIUJM010000071.1:0-1802 GCA_036848695.1 Candidatus Saccharimonadota bacterium | reverse complement strand
TACCGTGTCGAATGATATGGTTGCATTTATATTTTAATAACTGTAACGTGGTAAAGCATAAGTATGAAGAAAAATCTTGTAATTGTAGAGAGCCCAGCTAAGGCAAAAACTATCGAGAAGTATCTCGGGAGTGATTTTAAGGTGCTCTCTAGTGTTGGCCACATACGCTCAATTGCCAAGAAGACTAAAGACGGTAAAGAGGCGATCGAAATCAATAATGGTTTTGCCACTACTTATGAAATTGACCCAGAAAAACGAAAAGTTATTACTGAACTGAAAAAAGCCGTAAAAGAAGCTGAAACAATTTGGCTAGCGACTGATGAAGACCGCGAAGGGGAGGCAATTGCTTGGCATTTATGTGAGGTATTAAAGCTTGACCCTAAAACTACCAAGCGAATTGTATTTCATGAAATCACCAAAGGCGCTATAGAAGAAGCTGTAAAGAATCCGCGCACCATTGATATGAGCTTGGTTCAAGCTCAACAAGCCCGTCAAATACTTGATAGAATTGTTGGTTTTGAACTTTCTCCGGTTGTTTGGCAAAAAGTACCTGGTGGTAAATCTGCCGGTCGTGTACAAAGCCCTGCGGTGCGCCTACTCGTAGAACGAGAAAGAGAAATTGAAGCTTTTGAAGGCTCAGCAACATTTAAGGTTACGGCAGAATTTAGTGTTAACGGCGCTTTGATGAAGGCTGAACTACCAAAACGATTCGATACCGAAGCCGAAGCTCAAAGCTTCTTAGAAAGCCTGGTGAGTGCTTCTTTCGTGGTATCAGACGTAACAACTAGTCCGGCAACCCGCAATCCAGGACCGCCGTTTACAACCAGCACATTGCAACAAGAGGCCAACAGCCGACTTGGTTTCAGTGCCAAAGCAACAATGGGCGCTGCTCAAAAGCTGTACCAAGAAGGTAAAATTACCTACATGCGTACCGATTCGGTGAATCTTAGCTCACAGGCTCTCGCACAAATGACCGATTACATTAAGGCCGAGCACGGCGAGCAGTATCATCAATTCCGAACCTTCAAAACAAAGAACGCTAGTGCCCAAGAAGCTCACGAAGCGATCCGCCCAACAGATGTACGTCAAGAATTTGCTAGTAGTGATGAATATAATCAAAAATTGTATGATCTCATTCGTAGACGAACTCTAGCTAGTCAAATGGCTCCAGCAAAACTTGAAAAAACAGTGGTGACAATCACCATCTCTTCAAACAAAGAAGTATTCGAAGCTAAAGGGGAAGTAATTGTATTCGACGGCTTTTTGAAGGTCTACGGCGGAAGCAAAAAAAATCCAGAAATTTTCCCTGCCGTAAAAGCAAACGATGAACTTAATTTAGACTCAGCCACAGCCAAACAAGTATTTGCCCGACCTCCAGCCAGGTACACCGAAGGTAGCTTAGTAAAGAAGCTGGAAGATCTAGGCATTGGCCGTCCTTCAACCTACGCAACAATTATTAATACAGTACAGGTTCGTGGCTATGCCGAAAAAGGCGAGGGCGAAGGTACTCCTCGTGATGTGGTTGTCCTTTCTCTAGAAAATGACTCCATCAACCGAGAGATAGTGCAAGAAAAAACTGGTGCTGACAGAGGTAAATTAGTACCAACCGCCAGCGGCCAACTTATTAGTGATTTTCTTACAGATCACTTTACCCCAGTAGTAGATTACGGCTTCACAGCTAATGTTGAAGAAGAATTTGACCAAATTGCAGACGGTAAATTAGAGCGCAACATAATGTTAGCCGAATTTTATACGCCGTTTCATGAACTAATTGAAAAATCTGGTGGCATCGACCGTTCAAC
>DAIUJM010000070.1:0-1830 GCA_036848695.1 Candidatus Saccharimonadota bacterium | reverse complement strand
GATCTTGAACGCGTGATTAAAGAATCACTACAATCTGTTGATTTTCAGTGGCAAATGCAGCCGCTGAGCATCTTCCAAAAAGATGGAGAAGAAAGTAAAAACGTTTCTTTCCGATTTACGTTTACACATCATGGGCGTACACTGACTACAGATGAAATAACCAAACTGATTGAACAAATCAGTTGGCATGCACATAAAGAACTACAGACGGAGCAGGTGTAATGAAGAGTATTGGAAGAATTTTTAGATTTGCGCGGCATTTATGGCCGTATTATGTTGGAGTATCACTCGGTTCAGTTGCTATTGCTTTACTGAACCAAACTCAGCCAATTTTAACTAAAATGGCGATAGACCGGCTTCCAAATGTCGTTGGTGGTCAGAGCGAACTGATGCCGGTTCTGATAATTGTTTTTGTATTATTTTTAACTGATGCCGGTGCCACAATTATTAGCAATATCTCAGGATATTACGGTGATATTATGTCTGCGAAATTGCGACACTTTCTTTCTACAAAATATTACGAACATCTCCTCAGTTTAAGTCAGCGGTACTATTCTACGGAACTGACTGGAAAAATTATCAGTCGGCTAAACCGTTCAATTTACGGCCTCACTCAGTTTGTGAATATGTTCGGAAACAACTTCTTGCAGTTTATTTTAAGCACAGTATTCACCTTGGTTGTGGTAGCGCGTTATAGCTGGGTTGTAGCGTTACTGTTTCTTTCACTCTACCCAATTGTGCTTTGGTTTACTTCACGAACTAGTAAAAAATGGCAAGAATATCAGCAGGAAATTAATGAAAATACCGATATCGCCAGTGGGCGTTTCGCTGAGGTAGTTGGTCAAATTAAAGTTGCCAAAAGCTATACTTCCGAAAAATCTGAGGCCTCATTCTTTTCTAAAATGATGCATAGAACGGTTAAAACTGCTCATCCGCAGTCATTACTCTGGCACAAAGAAGATGTCTATCGCCGTCTTGTCCTGAATGTTATTTTTGGTTTAGTGTACGCCTATGTTTTCTGGGAAGCAGTGAACGGTAAGTTCACCGTTGGTGAAACAGTTTTGCTCATACAATACGGCGCTCTTATTCGTCTGCCACTGTTTAGCATGAGTTGGCTTGTAGATAACACCCAGCACGCAATTGCAGATAGCAAAGACTTCTTTGAAGCCATGAATGAACAGCCAGACATTATTGATGAACCGAATGCTACTAGATTAAAAGTCACTGTAGGCACGGTTACATTTAATAATGTCAGTTTTGCTTATGAAAAGAAGCAGCCAGTTCTAAAGAATGTAAGTTTTGAACAGCGGTCTGGCAGTAAGCTTGCGCTGGTTGGCGAAAGCGGAGAGGGCAAGACTACCATTACTAATTTGCTGCTCCGACTTTACGATCCGCAGTCTGGCAAAATCTTAATTGATGGAACCGATATTACAACCGTAACGCAGAGAAGTCTACGTGAAAACATCGCTGTTGTATTTCAAGAAGCCACACTGTTTAGTGGCACCGTGAGAGAAAACATTGCCTACGGTCGACCCAATGCAACAACTAAAGATATTGAAAAAGCCGCCAAAGCAGCGAACGCCTGGGAATTCGTACAGAAGTTACCAGATGGCCTAGGAACACTTGTCGGCGAGCGTGGCATGAAGCTTTCAGGCGGACAGAAGCAACGAATAGCAATTGCACGCGCACTTCTGAAAGATGCCCCGATCCTAATTTTAGACGAAGCAACATCGAGCTTGGACAGTAAATCGGAACATGAAGTTCAGACTGCTCTTGAAAAACTGATGCACGGAAGGACTACATTGATTATTGCTCACCGTCTTTCAACGA
>DAIUJM010000069.1:0-2002 GCA_036848695.1 Candidatus Saccharimonadota bacterium | reverse complement strand
TTGTGTTTGAGGTATTCGACCTTGATCCGGAAAATAATCGTGCCATGTTTGGCGGCGGTCGCTATGATGGCCTAGTGGGTGCTTTCGGTGTTGAGCCAATTGCTACCGTTGGCTTTGGTATGGGTGACGCTCCAATAGAAAACTTCCTTGCAAGTCACAAGCTGGAGCCAAAACTAGTATCGTCAACACAGGTTTACGTTGTAACCATTGGCGACGTGCTTTCTGAGGCGCACGAAGTTGCGCGGGAATTGCGTTCTAAGGGAATTAATGTAGCTGTTGATTTAACTGATAGAAAACCAGAAAAACAGATCAAAGCTGCTCTGAAACTGGGCGTACCATACCTGCTATTTATTGGTGAGCAAGAACTTACTAACTCTTCATTCATTCTCAGAAATGTTGAATCGCAACAAGAAGACACCCTTACAATCGACGCAATAGTAAAAGTACTGCAATAAACCCCGAAGGGCTGTTACTAACGCTTTTTGAGCATTATGCGGAGATTTGAAATGTAATGATCTGGATTAACGTGTTTATTCTTGCGTAAGTATTCAAGGTGTACTTCACTAAATGGTCGGATCTGATCTGGAAAATCTGTTGCAGTTGGGCTGTAAGCGCCAATCGTGTTCATAGTAGGGTCTTTTTCTAAGACTCGCAGTTGTACTGCCGCTTCGTCGAGTGAATAGGCTACGGTCGCCATGTTACACTTCCTTACTTTGCTTAGGTTTTTTCTTTTCTTTACGGCCTTTGTCTTTTGACATTGTTTTTCTTAACCTTCCGCGCTTTATACACCATTTATTACTAACAGTATGCACCTAAACGTTCAAAAAAGCCAGTTCGTAGGCCGATATTCGCATTTTTTCATCTGATGTGGCATAATGGCAACTTATGCAAGTAACACGTAAAGACATCTCAGACACTAAAGTTAAATTAACCATTACTCTTGGCCTTGAAGAGTTAGTCCACGCCAAACAGCATGAGCTACAAGAACAAGCTAAATCGGTAAAAGTTGCCGGTTTTAGAAAAGGTAAGGCACCCCTCACGGTTGTAGAAAAACAGCTTGACGAAAACCAGCTTCAGGTAAGTGTAATCAACCACGCTATCAATGATTTTTACGGTAAAGCTGTTGAAGAACAAAAATTACGCACACTTAATCAACCAGACGTGACTATTGGGAAATTTGTACCATTTACTGAACTCGAATTTGTAGCCGAAGTTGAAATAATGCCTAAGGTTAAACTTGGTGACTACAAAAAAATCAAAAAGACTGTAGCAAAAGTTACGGTAACTGAAAAAGATGTTGAAGACGTGCTGAGTAATCTTCGTTCACAAATGGCTGAGAAAAAAGATTCAGAAAAGCCAGCTAAAAAGGGCGACGATGTAATAATCGACTTCACTGGTACCGATAAAGAAGGAAAAGCCGTATCTGGCGCGAGCGGTACAGATTATTCATTGAATCTTGGAAGCAACTCGTTCATACCTGGCTTTGAAGATGGACTTATCGGTGTTAAAAAAGGTGATACAAAAGAACTCAAACTATCATTTCCTAAGGATTACCACGCCCAAACACTTGCCGGTACAGCAATTACTTTTAATGTAACTGTCATGAATGTTAAGTCCGTTACATTACCAGAAGTTAATGATGAATTTGCAGCTAAAGTTGGCCCATTCAAAACAGCTAAAGAACTGAACGCCGATATCAAAAAACAGCTAGAAGAACAGAAGCAACAAGAAGCGTTAAACAAAATGAAAGATGAACTAGTCGAAGAACTAGTTAAGAAATCTGAATTTAAGCTACCTGAAGTTTTGGTGAACGATCAAATTGCTATGCTCGAACAGGATTTCAGTCAAAACCTTGTGTACAGAGGCATGACAAAAGCTGAATACTTAAATCAAGCCGGATTTAAAGACGAAGAAGAATGGAAGAAGAATGAACTGCAGCCTCAGGCAGAACGAAGAGTTTCAGTAGGAATGGTGCTTGCCGAGGTTGCGGAACAAGAAGCGA
>DAIUJM010000068.1:0-2037 GCA_036848695.1 Candidatus Saccharimonadota bacterium | reverse complement strand
TACTTTTTGCGCCTGAAGCAACTTCACAACACGATCAGATGGCTGTGCACCATTCTTCAAAAAGGCTGCGGCTTTTTCAGTATTAAGAGTAGTTTCTTTAGTGTGAGGATTGTAACTTCCAAGATTAGCAACAACGCGGCCGCTTGTAGGCTGACGATGAGCCTCTTGAACAATAACCCTGTACATTGGGTATCCTTTGCGACCAGTTCTTTGCATTCGAATTGCTAACATCTAAAAATTACTTCCTTTTCTCACAACTTAAAAGTTTAATAAAACAATCTCGAGTAATTATACAGATCAGGGCATCTGTTGTCAACAGACTGGTAGTGATTAGTGGGTAGTGTTAGTGATTAGTTTTTAAACGTAGACTTTGTGATAAACGTGTTAGCATACGCTGAACCTCTGACAATAATGCTAACGCATCGTCGGTAACTATGTTTTCATGTAAATCACTTATAAGAATTAACTGCGTCTCAAGTTCGGCAGCAGAGCCCTGCGCTATACCGCAGAAGTGATGAAATTCCTTACTATTATGTCTCTTACTACCTTCAGCTATATTACTTGGTATAGATACAGCAGCACGTCTCACTTGATCGGCAAGCGCATACATTTCATGTTTCGGTAGTTGTTCGGTGATCAGATAGCACAACTTAACTAGCTCCATCGCCTTTTGCCAAACTAACAGATCTTTAAATGACTTAGCCACCGCCATACTATCCACTATACACTAACACTAATCACTGCTGGGTATCATAGTACTGAAGCGCTTCTTCAGCAGCTTTTTGCTGAGCTGCTTGCTTGCTACTTCCGGAACCGCTTCCTAGTAATTTAGCGCCTACAAATACGCCCAGAGTGAAGATTTTATCGTGATCTGGTCCGTCTTCAGAGAGCACTTTGTAAACAGGGGTGTGGCTATCTTTTTCTTGTGCTACTTCTTGCAAGTAGCTTTTGCTATCACGCCAACTTCCAGATTCAAGAATCTCTGGAAGTGTTGAAACAATGTTTTCAAGAATGAATTTTTCAGCGACATCGTAGCCTTGGTCTAAGTAGATTGCGCCAATCACGGCTTCAAAGCTATTTGCTAAAATCTGCTGCCTGGCTCTGTCAGAACCACGCTTTTCACCCCTAGAAAGACGGAGTAGTGGCTCAAAACCAAGTCGTGTGGCTGCCGCACCAATACTTTCAGTTCGAACTAAAGCACTGCGCCAATTTGTTAGAATACCTTCCGGTTCAGAGTAACTGTTGTAGAGATAGCGCGTAACTGCAAGTTCCAGAACCGCGTCACCCAAAAACTCGAGTCGTTCGTTATGGGTATCGACTGATTTTTTATGTTCGTTAACGTAACTTCTATGAGTAAACGCAGTTGCCAGTAGTGTTGGGTCATTAAAAGCAAAACCAAAGTTTTCTTTGGCAAATTCCTGGTATGGGTTGGTGTCTATCTTCATTATAGTGATTATTGATTAGCGATTATTGATTATTGCGTTTTTCTGTGGCTACAATCAAAAATCTGTAATCAATCTCCTTTCTTATAGTTTCTGCTGTCTAATCTGTTTGCTAGCCAGCAACATTAATTTTTCAATACCTTCGTATTCTATTTTATCGAGTGCCTCGGTAAAAGGGAACCATCCAATGCCGTTCATCCATTCTTCTTTGATTAGCTTGTCACTATCACCTTTAGCGCGTACCAAAAAAACATGCATGGTCATTAGCACCAAACTATTCTGTCTTCGGTAACGGAACTGCGTTTTACCAAGATGATTCAACACATCCATTTCTTTAAGACCTGTTTCTTCTTGAATCTCACGTTCGGCAGTTTGCCTAGGTGTTTCACCTGGTTCAATGTGGCCTTTTGGAATAGTCCAACGATCTTTAGCGTCCTGAGCAAGTAGAATTTCTACCTCGCCCTTCTTGCCTCGACGAAAAACTACGCCACCAGCAGTGGTTTCGCGTAAAATGTCTTGAATGGCAGGCTTGCGCTTAAAGTACTTTTTAAACTTGTTAAATGGCTGCGGAGACTTCATTACAAGCTCCCTTCGT
>DAIUJM010000067.1:0-2086 GCA_036848695.1 Candidatus Saccharimonadota bacterium | reverse complement strand
ATTTTGGAGATTGATCCGATTAGCGTCATCCCAGCGCAGGCTGGGATCCATGGTAATGAACTGGATTCCCGCCTTCGCGGGAATGACGAACCCGTAAAGCCGGGCACTCCTTTTGTGAAACTTTATGATCTAGACGACACAATTTTAGAAATTGAAAATAAGATGTTTACACATCGGCCTGATGGTTTTGGTCATCTTGGAGTGGCTCGTGAAATTGCGGGGATACAACATAAGAGCTTTACCAGCCCAAGCTGGTATGCGCAGAGTCATGAGTCAAGAGGCATGACGCAAGAGGATGAATCTGAGGCATCTGATCAGATCTCTCCACAAGGTCGAGATGACAAAACACTCAGCGTAAGCGTGGAAGATCCTGCGCTTTGTCCTAGTTATATGGCCGTAGTTTTGGAAAACGTTGAGATTAAACCAAGCCCGATTTGGCTACAGAGTTATTTGAAGCGGGTTGGTGTACGGCCAATTAATAACGTGGTCGATATTACCAATTATATGATGCTTTTGACTGCTCAGCCACTGCACGCTTTTGACTTCGACAAAGTAGCTACCGGTGTCATTCCTGCGAAAGCAGGAATCTCTGAAGATCAAAACAAAGATTCCCGCCTACGCGGGAATGACGGCGAGGGTGATCGTGGTGAAAAGACGGTGGAGATTATTGTTCGTCGACCAAAAGAGGGCGAAAAAATGACATTGCTTGATGGCAAAGAAATCGAGCCCCATAAAGACGCGGTTTTGATCTGTAACCCCGATGGGCCGATTGCGCTTGGTGGTGTTATGGGTGGTGGTAATTCTGAAGTTGATGAAAAAACAACCCGCGTAGTACTGGAATGTGCCACGTTTGATATGTATAACATTCGAAAAACTAGCATGATTCATGGCATCTTCACAGACGCTGTTACTCGTTTCACAAAAGGCCAGCCGGAAGCTCAGCTGCCCGCGGTGATTACGAAAGCCATCAGTATGTTCGAAGAGTTAGCCGGTGCTAAGCAGGTTGGCGACGTAGTTGATGTTCCAGCCCCGATCAACGACCAACAATCAACCAATCACGAATTTATTGAAATTGAGACGAAGTTTATTAATGATCGTCTTGGTTCAAAATTTTCTGATGAAGAAATTGTGAAATTACTGAATAATGTTGAAATTAAGGCCCACGTTGCCTCTGGTCCGATTGAAGTAACTCCGCCATTCTGGAGAACGGATCTTGAAATTAAAGAAGATATTGTTGAAGAAATCGGTCGCTTATATGGCTTTAATCAACTGCCGATTACACTGCCAACCCGAAGCATTTCTCCGGTTACGCCTGAAGAGAAGCGAGCGCTCAAAACACAGATTCGAAGAATACTAAGCCGAGCAGGTGCCAACGAAGTACTTTCTTACAGTTTTGTGCACGGTAATTTGTTGAAGAAGGTTGGCCAAAAACCAGAAAATTCATATACTCTACGGAATGCTTTAAGTCCTGATCTACAGTACTATCGTCAAACATTGACACCGAGTTTGCTTGATCTAGTGCATGGCAATATCAAGTCGGGTTTTGATGAGTTCGTACTTTTTGAAATCAACAAATCTCACAATAAAATTCATGGAAACGGTGAAGATGGCTTGCCGGGCGAGTTGAATATGATCGCACTTACATTTGCCAGTAAAAACTCTCAGCAGTCTGCATATTTTAATACCCGTCGTTATCTGGACTATCTTGCAGACTCTCTTGGTTTCACGCTTTCCTATGTGCCGATCACTGAACAAACTGATTACCCTGTTACTGCACCGTTTGATCAATCTCGAGCGGCGCTCGTGAGTGTTTTGGAAACTAACACATTTCTTGGCATTGTTGGTGAATATCGCAGTGAGGTTGTGAAGAACCTTAAACTACCGCTCGCCTCAGCGGGCTTTGAAATCGGGATGGATCACGTACTGGAAGCAGTGGAAAAATTACAAGACGTAAACTACAAAGCACTTTCTAAGTATCCTTCAACAGAACAGGATCTTACGCTTAGGGTACAAAATACTACTTCGTTCGCAGATCTTGAACGCGTGATTAAAGAATCACTACAATCTGTTGATTTTCAGTGGCAAA
>DAIUJM010000066.1:0-2350 GCA_036848695.1 Candidatus Saccharimonadota bacterium | reverse complement strand
CTTTTTTACAGGCATCGCCTAGTAAAATAATCAGTAAACCTGTTGCGAATGGGTCCAGTGTGCCGGCATGACCAACTCGCAGCTGCTTCTTGGTTGGTTTTTCGCCCTTTGCATTATATTCAGCGCGTATCTTGCCGCGAATTTTTGCTACTACATCAAAACTGGTCCAACCAGCTGGCTTGTCTATAAGTAAAATTTCGTTCATTAACCCACATTATACCTGAGGTACTGCAAACGTGGTGCTTTTAACGAGCTTGTGGCGGTGGTGGTAGCGGGAATGTAGTGTGATCGTCAACCGGCGGCAAGCCTTGTAGTTCGCGGTTCTTTGCCACCGCGCTGTCGTATTGGCTACCAAGTTCATCTATCTTATCTTGACGAGCCGCATTTGCGTCAGCATATTTCTGACTCATTTCAGCACCGGCGTCAGTCAGATGATTCTGGCTTTGATTCACTGTTTGCATAAACTCAGGGTTGATCGGTGGCTGGAACCCAGCTGAAGGATCAGATGGTTGACCAGGCATTGGTGGAAGCGATGGCAGACTACCGTCGGAAGGAGCGCCTGGCATTGGTGGAAGCGGTGGCAAACCCGGAGGAACAATCGGCTCTACTTGAGATGGTGTAGTAGCCATATTTGGCATATTCATATTTTGCGGAGCAAAGCCGGATTCAGCATGTGGTTGCATAAAATCATCAACTGGGCTTGGCTCAGGAGTCGGTGAAAACGCCGGTGGCGGAACCACGGCAGCTTGTGCGGCCATTACTGTGCTATCGGGAGCTGGTTGCGGTGAAAAATCTATTGGTGAAGGTTGAGCAAGCGGTTGTTCTAGGGCAACTGGTTCAATAGCAGCATCTTCCACTGCCCGACGAGCCTCTTCAATTGCATCTGCAGTACTTTGTTCACTTGACTGATTAGAATGTTCAAACACTTGAGCACCTGCTTGTGGCAAGGCTGTATCTGAAATTTCGCCTTCATATTCCCCGACCGTAGCGTTTAATGTACCTCCAAAGGTTGGAGGTTCGGTAATACTTGGTGATTTTTGCGGTTGTACAACTGGTAGCGGTTGTTCAGTGGCTGGTGCTGTCTGGATTGGCTTGAGCGAAGGGAGTGATTCCCCTTCTTTTGATGTATCCACAGAATCTAGATCAGACGGAAGTGGCTTAACAGCGCTGATGGTTGTAGTAGATTCCTGAAGCTGTGATTCTTCTGGTGATTCTTGTTCAGATGGCTGTGCTGGTGTCTCAATCCGCGGTGATTCAAGGCGAGGAGCCTCATCAACAGGTGCCTTAGGTTGAATATCCGCAACCGCAGGTACCGGCTGCTCTTTTTCTACCTGCTTTTCAGGTACCAACATAGGTTTAAATGGCTTCTTGATAGCGTTTTTTTCAGGATTAGCGGGCTGTGAAGACTGTTTTTGTTCAGCAGGTTTCTTCTGACTATTTTTTGATTGATCGTTATTGCCGTGATTTAAGACCATTTCTCCATCATCTCGAGAAGGTGCAGATGATGGTTTTTGTGTGCGGATAGATTCACTAATCATTCCTTCTTGGCGCAAGTTTGTAGCCACTAGCTGTTGGTTTGCACCGGCAGCCATTAGCTGGGCAGCAATTGTCATAACTGACGGTGATGTTTTTTCGTTAGAAAAACGGTTTGTTTCGGCCACAATTCCAGTCAAAAGAGCAGTTCCAATAGGCTCGTCAATAAGATCCGAACCAAGCTGTTCACTCACCCGCACCAACATTTCGGCAATAGAACTGGCTTCTGGTTCATTCCAGTCTATTGAACCAAGATCACTCTTTGGACCTGCAGTTATGGTAATCACTTCGGCATCGTGTAAAATTCGGCCGTTTGCCAAAATTGCCGCGTCAAGCGCCTCGCGCTTTCGAACACCGAGTGCAACAATGGCGTCTACGTTAAAGTCACCCTGGCTAAATTCTAGATCTTTCTCGGTAATAACGGTCTGGTACGGAGTAATAAAGATTTTGACTACATCGTCTTCAACCTTGTAACGTAATTTATCGGCTTTTTCTTTATCGAGCGCAATAATAAAGTCGCGCAAACTATCTACAGAATCTTCGAAGGTCTTTTCAGGATCAAGAAACTCCATTGCTGAAGGTACTTTACCGCTAAAAACTGCTGTAACATGCTTGGAAACTTTGTTGAGAAGCATGGTTAATGCCAGTGCAGAAGCAAGTTCATCAACAGATGGATTAATACCAACTGTTACCAAGACATTTTTACTAGCAACAAGAGTATCAACGACCTGTTGCTTGGTGTCGTTAACCGGCTGCGTCTGCTCTTCAGCCACTACTTGCTGATCTTGTACTGGTGTTTGAACTTGTGTTTGTGGAT
>DAIUJM010000065.1:0-2588 GCA_036848695.1 Candidatus Saccharimonadota bacterium | reverse complement strand
AATTTTGAGCGCATAGATTTAACTTCTTTTAAATCTTTAACCTCTACGCAAACGTCGATAGTAGGTTTGGCAATCATGCCTGGTATTGATGTGCTGCCAAAATGATTGAAACTAATGAGATTATCACCGAATATAGGTGATAGTTCTGTCTTAAGTTTATCGAATTCTAAAGGCCAACTTGGATCATAGGGTACAAGACTGTATGATCTATTCTTTCTAGTGTTTATGTTTGGTTCACTCATGTACCTACTCTACAGCTTCTTATACCTGAAGAAATTAAATATAAGAAGTGGTATAAATGTAACTAAGAACGTTGCGGAGAGGTTTATTAATAGTAATTGTATTCCTGCATAAGTTCCGGTTCGAGCAAGCATTAGGTACCATACGCCAGAGTTGAAGGTGGCGCATGCTAACGAAGCTAAGGTGGTTTCGATCAAAAGATTTTTATGTGTTTTCATACGTTAAATATAACATAGTAAAAACCAGTAGATATTATTTTATGGTCACTGTGATGAGTGTAATGGTGATGATGAATCCGGTGAAGAGGTTTAGCCAGATGAAGCGGCGCCAGACTTTGTTTATGGTTCCTGAAGTTTTGTCGGTGATACTGAGGTACTTGGCTATATTGACTGCGTATACTAATCCAGCTATGCCAACAATTGCACTTGGAATATTCTGTGTCAGTAGAATTGTTGATGCGGTGACGTAAAGCATGAAAGCAAATCTGGTGGTAGTTCGGGCACCAAAGTAAGTAGCAATTGAACTGATATTTGCCTTTCTATCTGGGTTGATATCTTGAACTGCGCCAAGTGCGTGACTGGCGATGCCCCAAAAGAAGAATGCAACAACGTACGGAATGTAAACGGGTTTCCATCCGGTTAATACGAGTGCGAAGAATAATGGTCCTACAAAGTGGATACTACTGGTTACCGAATCAAGAACGGGCCGCTCTTTAAAGCGGAGTTTCGCAATTGAATATGCAACTACAAAGAATAGTAACGCTGTGAAGATCAGACGCGCAGTGCTTTCAATTTGCATCAAAATGTAGATCACAAATGGCACGTTGCAAAGGAGTGCTGCCCACATAATTGTTGGGTGAAAGGCTTTTTGTTCTCGCATACCTTCAATACCGCCCTTGCGAGGGTTTCTGATATCTGATTCATAATCAAATACGTCATTAACGCCGTACATTAGCAGATTGTATGGTATTAAAAAATACAAAGTAGTGAGGGCGAAGAACCAGTTGACTGCCCCACCGGTAACTATATAGCCTGCAGCAAATGGGTAGGCTGTATTAACCCAAGAGACAGGTCTTGATATCCAGAATAGTTTTTTTATACTTTCCACTAGGCTACCTTTTTAGTATCATTATCTGATTTCAGTGAATGCCACAATACGGGTACTAGCAGTGCGGCAACAACAGCATAGAAGAAATCTTCAATAGGCGCTTTTCCAAGGTAAATTCCAGCAATCATATCAACATCATAACCTACTATTTTGAAGTAGATAATGAGTGAATCAAATACCAGTGTTAGAACTAGAAGTACCACAAGACCTAGTAGCCAGGCACGATTTGGTCGCCAAGAACTTAACAAAACTATAAGTAATGTAATTACTAGAAATATCGTGTTGAGTATTAGGTACGTGGCCATAGTTTAGTACCTCCTAAATACAGTAGCAGTGCGCTGTAATTTAATACGAATAGAAATAGAAGTTCCTCTACGGGGAATTCGGGTACAATGCGAATTGGTAAGGTATAGTTGCTTTCTCCGTGAAAAAATATACCTAAAGCTATCCCAAGTAGATCCCAAGCTACAAAAAATATGACACTCAGCACCATAACGTTCATAGCCTTTTTACGGTTATTCCAAAATGCAAGTTGAAACCTTCGGTCGAGTGTTGCAAGGCCGGTTATTGAAACCAACAGAGCGAATATGTAATAGAACTGTTGCATTAGTTTTCACCTTCCTCGGTATCTACTGGAGTAATAGATTCTACACGTCCACCCTTCTTTTCACCCATAATTCGCTTATATACCAGTTCAGCACTAATAAGACACATCGGTAGACCTATGCCTGGTGTAGTACCCGCACCAACGTAATAAAGATTAGAGAGTTTTTTACTGTGGTTAGGAGTTCTGAAGAAAGCACTTTGCTTTAGTATATGTGACGGGCCAAGCATCGAAGATTGCCAAGAAAATAATTTATCTGCAAAATCGTTCGGCCCATAGTAAGACTGACTGATTATGCGTGATTTCAGATCAACACCTGTCATGGTTTTGATCTGGTTTAGGTAGTGGTTTGTAAGTTCATTCTGCTGCTCTTCACTGAGTGAAATGCCAGAAGGAAGCGGCACTAATACAAAAATGTTTTCATCGCCTATTGGCGCTACGCTAGTGTCGGTTTGGCTTGGCTTGCATATGTAGATTGATGCTTTCTTCGGTGGCTTTTTATTTTGGTAGATATCTTCGAAGTTCTGTTTCCACTGCTTCACAAAAAGTAAGTTGTGGTGCTGGAAATCAGCAATCTTACCCTTTATACCTAGGTACATCAAAAGTGCACTTGGGCCGGCTTCTTGCTTCTTCCAGT
>DAIUJM010000064.1:0-2622 GCA_036848695.1 Candidatus Saccharimonadota bacterium | reverse complement strand
CAGTATTGTATGAGCTCGGTAAAGTTGTTCCGCTAGAATCAATCGGACTAGTTGATGCGGAAAAACAAGTTTGGAAAGACTCCAAATAAAGTCAGCTCTTTGCATGAATGCTTCGTCAACTCCGTAAGCGCCGCCAATCACAAATACGACATTTTGAACACCAGAATTCATAAACTTTTGTATTCGCTGAGCTAGGGCAGGTGAGCTTAGTTCACTGCCACGTTCGTCTAGCAGAGTAACAACATCAGAATCAGATATGTGCGTGCGAAGGGTGTCAGATTCCTTACGACGAATTTGGTCGTCATTCATAGAAGCTGTGATTTTTGCTTCAACCAGCTTCCATTCGCACTTTACGTAGTGATTTAAACGTGAAGTGTAATCTTGAATTGAAGCTTCAAGTTTTGGATCATGCTTTTTGCCAACAGCTAAAATAGTAATCTTCATATCTGTTAGTGTACACTACAGATGATGTTAGATGAACTGAAAAGAGAGTTAAGAATACTGGCAGATCCCGAAAAAGCTGCGTTCTTTCCGCGTTTTTTCAAAACTGGTCCTGGGGAATATGGCGAGGGCGACATGTTTTTGGGTATAACCGTGCCAAATACGCGCAGGGTTGCCAAGAAGTATCTTTCGTTATCATTTGCAGATATTGAGACATTACTGAAAAGTGAGTGGCACGAGGAGCGTTTAATCGCACTGCACATTATGGTTTATCGGTTCAACAAGGCGGATGAGAATCAGCAGAAAGAGTTGTATCAATTTTATTTGGAGCATACCGACCGTATTAATAACTGGGATCTTGTCGATACGAGTGCAAGAGATATTGTTGGTGGATACTTGTATGCGAATCAAAAAGAACTAAATATCCTGGATAAGTTGGCGGTGTCAGACTCACTTTGGGAACGGCGAATTGCAATCATTGCAACTTTTTATTTTTTGACTAAAGGTGAACCCGATTTAACCATAAAGATCGCTTCATTTTTACTGCATGATCCAGAAGATTTAATTCAAAAAGCTGTTGGTTGGATGCTACGCGAGATGGGCAAACGCTGCGACCGCCAAGTACTGGTAGATTTTCTACAAAAGCACGCAAACGGGATGCCGCGTACCATGCTCCGTTATTCAATAGAGCATTTTGATCAAGCAACAAGGCAAAAATATTTAAGAGGAGTTGTCGAAAACTATCTTTTTGTGTCATCCTGAACTTGTTTCAGGATCTACTGTGGTTTGTATGTTTTAATATTTTGCCGTGAGGAAATGTGTGAAATATACCATACATTTGTACCTACGAAACGGTTAAAAAGTTGGTGTCGTAAATGGAAAATTAGATCCTGAAACGAGTTCAGGATGACATAGCCTGTAGATCTTGTTCGATATTTGAATAACAAGATTTACAGATGTGAAACTTCTTCACCATATTTTCTTCATCTGGGGGACTAAGCAATATTGCACCAAACTCTATAAGCTCTTCGTTACATTTGTCACATTTAGGTTGAATGGCCATACCTATATCAAATTTTAACAGCGTTGAGATCCAACCCTGTCTTATCGGCTAACGCTTCAATGTATTTTTCTAAGCGACGAATTTTGTGGTCCATAGCCGCCATCTCCTGGTAGTAGGTGTCGGCTTTCTTGGCATAAGCATCAACTGCTGACTGTAATTGGTCAAATTTATGATCCATTTCATCAAAACGTTTATCTACAACTGAGAATTTATCATCCATGTATTTAAATAGTTTTGTCATTTGATCATCATTCATACCTGCATTATAACAAATTATGAATAGGAATTGGGTGAGAGGAAGCCCACACCTTCGTGTGAGCTTCCTCTCCTGGTTTTAAACCACGAGCTTGTCGAATGGCGGAGGAGGAGAGATATGGCACGAATTTCGCTTTTCGGTGCTAGCACCTGCACGCTCGATCCTGTACGAACTTCTCGCCACTCACTGTCGTTCGTACGCGAGAGTTCAAATCTCACTTCAACAAAACTAAAAAATAACCCTTTGGGTTATTCTCTAGTTTTGGCGGAGGAGGAGGGATTCGAACCCTCGCACCGGATTTCTCCAATCTAACGATTTAGCAAACCGTCCCCTTCAGCCACTTGGGTACTCCTCCGTACATTGGAGTCTACTACAGCAGGTAGCTCCTGTGCAAAACGTATACTCAGGGACGGTTGCCGTCTCACAATTTACGTTTCACGCAGCAGCCACTTGGGTACTCCTCCGCGTCGTCGGAATATGCTAAAAAGTTTTCGTTTCCAAACAAGTTTGAAAAACTTCAACTTGCCGCATTTCCTCCTCTTCAAATTAAGAAAGTCACTTTGCTTTGTTTCTTAATTTGTATTGGCTACATTTGGCTGCAGTTGCAACTTGAATATTATACCCCATTACTAACAGATGTAAAAGTGATATACTAACATTATGAGTAAAAATAATTGGAAGTCCACACTGCCTAGTGGAGCACGATTAGTTAATGCTGCCGGAAATGAGACGGACGTCAGTCTGTCAGAAGAAGTCTCAGATATGCCAGCAGAAAGAATTAGAGCGTTTCAGGCCGGTCTCGATGAACTGTTTCAAAGAGAGGTGGACTTGGCGGCTGAAGACGTGGAAGTAAGAATATTCT
>DAIUJM010000063.1:0-2655 GCA_036848695.1 Candidatus Saccharimonadota bacterium | reverse complement strand
ACCGCTCATGAACATGGTCGCCTAACTCTCAACCCTCTTCGGCACATTGACCCAGTTACAACCGTGGCCCTACCGCTTGTTCTAGTAGCTCTTGGTATGCAGCCATTTGCCGCAGCTAAACCAGTACCTATTAATACAAGTCGGCTTAAGTTTGAAGAATTTGGCATGGCGCTTGTCGGCGTGGCTGGCCCCCTCACCAACCTACTTCTCGCTATTGTCGTTACACTATTGGTGAAGATATTTGACCCGTCTGGGTGGATATTGCAGTTCTTGCTTATGAACATAGCTATGAATATTGGCTTGTTTGTATTCAACATGATTCCCTTCCCGCCACTCGATGGTTCACGCGTATTGTATGCATTCGCACCAGAGCCAGTTCAAAATCTGATGATGCAGATTGAGCGAATGGGATTTAGCGCAATTTTAATTTTTATGTTTGTGGGCTTCCCGATTATTAGTCCAGCAATTTATAGTGCGCAACAATTTATTCTGCGAATACTTCTGAGTTAATTAACCCTGTCATTTCAGTTAAAAAGCGAACTCTATCATGTCATCCCGAGCAAAGTCGAGGGATCTATTTTATAAAGTAGGTAGATCTTTTCACCCTTCGCAGTCTTGCTACGGAGAACGGGTCGACAGGCTCAAGATGACGAGGCACCCAACCGGCGCTATGGCTTAGAGCTGAAATCTGTTGACTCTTTATATTTTTGAGAGTATAACAAGGGAATGTCTAAATCTCCTGAGTCTGTTCGCTCGAAAAAACTCCCTAGGCTAGTGTTGGTTTTAAGTCTTGGCGCCAGCTCGCTTGGGTCGATGGGGTGCGGGAACTTTACAACTTCAAACAGCGATGAAGCGTCTACCCCTAGCGTAGAACTCCCTACCGATGGAGGTTTGATTGTAATTACACGGCAAGACTGCCTCGAAGAATATGGTAATCCCAACCCGTTCATTGGCGATGCGATTGTAGCCGACCCAGAAACAGGTGTGTTTCAGCAAATTGAAGATATCCAGGTTATCGACAGCGGTGTTGTACCACTTCATATGTTTGAAAATTATGCACTTGGGTTATATGACAGATTCTGTGGCACACCGTTTCCGCCAA
The DNA here is from genome assembly GCA_036848695.1 of Candidatus Saccharimonadota bacterium. Lineage (GTDB taxonomy): Bacteria > Patescibacteriota > Saccharimonadia > Saccharimonadales > UBA7683 > JACKGS01. Next base: position 1,553 of record DAIUJM010000063.1, on the reverse strand, counting down.
GCACCAAAGAAACCGTAACAAGCCCGCCAACTCAGCCTTCAGCCCTGTAGAATTCTAAACGTCACTTGGCAAAGGAAAGTCTTGGCAAAAAGTAACAACTTCTTTATGAAGTGAATCTAATTTTGTAGTATCTTCACGGTTCACAACAGCTTGGTGCATCCACTCGGCAACCCGTTCCATGTCGCCTTCCTTCATCCCACGAGTGGTAATTGCAGGTGTTCCAAGGCGAATACCACTTGGCTTAAAGGGCGGCGCTGTGTCGTTAGGAATGGCGTTCTTATTCAATGTTAAACCAATACGATCTAAGACCTTCTCAGCTACGCCACCGTCTATACCAAACGACGTTTGTATATCTACCAAAATAAGGTGATTATCCGTACCATTTGTAACTAATTTGAAACCTCGCTTCATAAGCTCATCTGCCAGAACCTTAGCATTTTTCACGACCTGCTGAGCGTAGGTTTTAAATTCGGGTTTTAAAGCCTCGCCAAACGACACAGCTTTTGCCAGTGTGTTGTTCATGTGTGGCCCACCTTGATAGCCAGGAAACACCGAACGGTCAATAATTGTCGGTAGGTTTTCTAGATTTTGTTCTGGCGCTTTAAGTGGATTGCTAACTGTACCTTTGGTCAAAATCATTCCGCCACGTGGTCCTCGCAAGGTCTTATGTGTTGTGCTTGTCATCAAATGGAATCCGTAATCGAAAGGGTTTTTAGCAGCACCACCAGCAATTAGACCAGCAATGTGAGCAATATCTGCCATAGCCATAGCGTTGACTTCTTTGGCTATATCGGCAAACTTTCGATAATCAAGCTCGCGTGGATATGCCGAAAAACCTGCTAGTATAATTTTTGGCTTGTGTTTGAGTGCCATTTCACGGAGTTCATCGTAGTCGATTTCGCCTGTTTCAAGATCTTTGATTCCGTAGCGAACAAAGTTGAAAATCTTGCCAGCAGCTGTGACCGGATGACCGTGAGTTAAATGCCCACCGTGGTCTAATCGCATACCAAGAACTGTATCACCGGGCTGTAGCCATGCGTGGTAGACCGCCATATTTGCCGGTGCTCCGGAATGTGGCTGTACGTTAGCGTGATCAGCCCCAAAAAGTTGCTTAGCACGATCTATGGCAATTTGTTCTACTTGATCTGTGAATTCCTGACCACCGTAGTAGCGCTTGCCAGGATAACCTTCGGCATACTTATTTGTGAACACACTACCCAGTGCTGTTAGTACATCGCGACTCACATAATTTTCTGAAGGGATAAGTTCTAGACCTTCACGTTGCCGTTTTTCTTCCGCATCAATCAACCGCTGTAAATCATCATCCTGTAGTGTCATGTAAACCTCCGCTTGTTGGTTACTAGTATACGTGCATTCTCTAGATCTTCGCAAATTCTGAAAAATATTCGACTCTCAGAAGCGCTACTTTCGAAACATTCCGTTCGTCATCCCGGCGTAAGCTGGAATGCAGTAAAAGAACTAGATAAATACCTCGCTACGCGAGAAGATAATGACTGGATCCCCGATCTGGTCGGGGATGACAACAAAGAGTT
>DAIUJM010000062.1:409-2758 GCA_036848695.1 Candidatus Saccharimonadota bacterium | reverse complement strand
GAACGAAGAGTTTCAGTAGGAATGGTGCTTGCCGAGGTTGCGGAACAAGAAGCGATTACAGTAACAAATGAAGAGATTGCTGAACGTACACAACTTTATAAAGTTCAATACCAGCAAAATGCCGACCAGTTTGATCAGCCAGAAATGCAACGCGAAGTCGCCTCAAGGCTTCTGACTGAAAAAACAGTTGATCGATTAGTTAAAATTGCAATTAAGAAGTAGCGATGTCACTACACAATGTTCTTAAATCGGTCGTTAATAAGGCAGAATCAGATCTACTGGATGGATTGAAAGAACTAAAGCCCGAAAATCCAGCTGAAGGAATATTGTACGGAAGTTCATGGCTAGTTGCCTCTATTGGGATTCAGTACGACCAGGCGTTCCAGAGCCGGGGTGTCGAACGTCTGATTTGTGCAGGCGCTTTAGCACTTGGCGGAATGGCGAGTATTGTTAAGGGTGTGACATCCCGACGACGGCCATTATTGCAAAGTGAAGTAGAAAACTCAGAAAAATTAGCAGTCGTTGACAGCGAGTGCTAGAAACTCTACAATTGAGGTATTATGTTGATACCTACTGTAATTGAACCATCTGGACAAGGCGAACGAGCTTTCGACATCTACAGTCGTTTGTTAAGAGATCGTATAATCTTTCTTCACGATGAGGTGAATGAACATACTGCTGGTATTATTGTCGCACAGCTTCTGTTCTTGCAATCTGAAGATGCCAAAAAAGATGTCTATATGTATATTAATAGCCCTGGTGGAAGCGCATACGATGCTTTAGCCATCTACGATACCATGAAGTATATTCAAAATGACGTCCAAACTGTTGGTATAGGTATGCAAGCTTCCGCGGCTGCATTTTTACTTTCATCCGGTACAAAGGGTAAACGCTTCTTACTTCCAAATTCAACTGTTATGATTCATCAGCCGTCAAGCGGTACCAGAGGCAAAGTAACCGATCAAGAGATTGATCTAAAAGAAAGCCTTCGCGTAAAAGGACTTTTGGAAGAAATTATGACTAAAAATACTGGGCAAAAACGTTCACGAATCCACGAAGACATGGAACGAGATTTCTGGATGAATTCCGAGGAATCATTAAAGTACGGTCTTGTTGACAAAATCATTACTCAACCTCCAAAATAACCAAGGAATTTAGAGCAGCCAAAGTGACACACACAGCAACATCACCACGCCTACACGAACAAGGCTGTAAAGTTCGTAAGAAACAAACAATACTTAGGACTGTTGATGAGTATCTATACTACCCAAGTAACCGTGATGCTCTTAGAGAGCTCCTAGCGCAACACACCTCAGAACAATTACTAGCGGTTGGAGCAGATCCTGGTGTTGTAGACGAAGATTTTCCGAGTGTAGGCGCAAAACTGCGAGCAAAAGATTCGTTTGTGATAGTAGAATCTGACAAGCTTAAACGTAGCTGTGTTAAACCTATTGGAATGGTTGCAATAAGCCCGGTTGCAGAACGACGTTCAGTTCTGCATAAAAAACGGGATAACAGATTAATCAGTGCTTGGGTTGATACAAATGCGCTTGAACCTTGTAGCGGTAGACTAACGTTTTCCGGATTTGCTTACAACGTTGTTTCAACTGCAGTAGATGTGGCACGACACAGTGGCGCAAATGCAGTAAGCATGATAGACCGTTCGTGTACTGCAATCGACAATGAGCAATCAAGTCTGCGCGCTCTCGACCGAATAGTTGCTGATCCAATGGTTTTAGAATTTGAATCGATAGGTGTGGGCACATTAATTTCGAACGGTAGATTATACAGTGGTGAACGTTGGTCCCGAGAACTAACCTAGCAAGCTAGTCAACCAAGACCTGAGTCTCAAAAACCCTCTTGCTTGTCATCACCGCGTAGGCGGGGATCCAGTACTACTAGATTCCTGCCTCCGCAGGGATGACGCTTTATTTGGGGGTTTTGAGACTAAGGTAACCAAGGAATTGACAAATCTACAAAACTAAGACATTATACTACCCATGAAAGTGCTAGAAACAGAACATTTTACAATCAGACCAATTGAAGCGGCTGATGGCAACAAACTACGCTACGCCGTCATGGACAATCGTCAATTGCTAGAACGCGACTTCCCGAATGTGGTTAACCGGTACATGCATGAAGAAACAGCACTACAATCTGCGGCACGTGCAGCTACTGCGACTGCAGACAGCCACTCAGGCTTCAGTGCATGGATCGCAACAGACCCCGACAACATTAATGCATATGGTTTAGCTACTAGAGATCGACTGACTACACGCCAACAACGCGCGCTGCGTTTAGTACAAGCTTGGCATGGCACAGAATATGGCGGTTTTTTCGGTGTTCATT
>DAIUJM010000062.1:0-399 GCA_036848695.1 Candidatus Saccharimonadota bacterium | reverse complement strand
GGCTCGAACTCATCCTGAAGAGCTTCCAGTACAGGGTTTGGAACATGTTCTAGACGATGGTTCTGAGGTACTCAGTGCGTGTCAGATCGCCCTATCAGCAACATTAATTCGTCCTGAAAACAAAAGTGCAATTAAAGTTGCGAACAAAGCAGGTATGGTACGAGCAAATACTCGGCGTTCGCGAACAATACCACCAATTTCGACCCCTAGACAACGTGTTGCCAATCTTGGCGATGGTATAAACCAGCCACGAGAATTGTGGGTGCATACTTCACACACTATGGGTGCCCGAGCAGATCAATAAGAATATTAAGTTTTATTGTTGACAATTTTGATCTGATAGCGCAGAATTGAGTACAAGAGGTAGTGTAAGTGAAGTTTTGCTTTTGGTGCACGCTA
>DAIUJM010000061.1:0-2788 GCA_036848695.1 Candidatus Saccharimonadota bacterium | reverse complement strand
AGCCCCACAAATCTCCGATTCACATCAAGAGCCCGACAGGGCTCTTTTCTCATATCAAATAAACAAGGAGGTGCCACATGGTTAAAAAACAAACAAAATACATCTTCGTTACTGGAGGGGTACTTTCAGGTGTAGGTAAGGGTATTTCGGCTGCGTCAATCGGCAACATTTTAAAAGCGCGTAGTCTGAAGGTAAATATTCAAAAATGTGATCAGTATTTGAACGTTGACGCAGGAACTTTGAACCCAGCTGAGCATGGTGAATGCTACGTAACAAAAGATGGTGCTGAAACCGATTTAGACTTAGGCCACTACGAACGATTTTTAGATATCGAACTCACAAAGGAAAGTTCGGTCATGAGCGGTCGTGTACTGCGCCAAGTAATTGAAGACGAGCGTGCGGGCAAGTATCTTGGTAAAACCGTTCAGATCGTGCCACACGTCATCACCGCCATGCAAGAACACATTCTGGCTGCCGCCAAAGGTTTTGATGTTCATATAGTTGAAGTTGGTGGAACGGTTGGCGACATTGAAGGGCAGGCTTGGATTGAAGCAATTCGCGAGTTGGGTCTTAGGCTAGGGTATAGAAACTGTGCCTATGTTCATGTGGTGTACTTGCCGTATTTGGGGGCTAGTAAAGAATTTAAAACTAAGCCAGCACAAAATGCCGTGAAAGATCTGCGTAATGCAGGGATTGTACCTAATCTATTAATCGCGCGTTCGGAAGCACCAGCACCGGTTTTAGTAAAAAACAAACTCAGCCTGTTTGGCGGTGTACCACCAGAGGCAATTGCATTACTTCCAAATGCATCGTCAATCTACCAGGTGCCACTCAGTTTAGAAGAACAGGGAATTGGAAGCTATATTGTAAAGCATTTTGAACTTAGTACTGCAAAGCCGAAATTGCGCGATTGGCGTAGTTTAAATGAGGCAATTTCCTGCAAAAAATCACATACTGTTCGCGTTGGAGTGGTGGCAAAATATCTCGACAATGAAGATACATACTTTTCGGTTGTTGAAGCTTTGCGCGCTGCGGCCTGGCATCACAAGGTTAATCTAGAATATGTTTGGGTAGATGCAGAAAAAATTGAACAAAATGGTGCAAGTGTATTAAAAGAATTTGACGGAATATTAGTGCCCGGTGGCTTTGGCTCACGAGGCGTTGAAGGGATGGTGAATGCTGCACAGTATGCATTGGAATCGAAAACGCCGTATCTTGGTTTATGCTTGGGTCTTCAGGTGGCAGTTGTTATGAGCGCGCGTCGTGGAGGTCTTAAAGCTGCTTCAAGTAGCGAGGTTCACCCTGAAACCAAGCAACCAGTGGTTTACATTATGCCTGATCAAAAAGGTAAAGAAGCAACCGGTGGAACCATGCGCCTCGGCGATTACCCAGCGGTTTTAGAAAAAAAGTCACTTGCACGTCAACTTTACGGTACAACTAAAATTACTGAACGTCACAGACACCGCTATGAGGTAAATCGAAAATATGAAAAGAACGTTGTGAAAGGCGGACTGCGCATCAGTGGTCAATCACCAAGCGGTAGTCTGGTTGAGTTTGTGGAAGCCATTGAACATCCGTTCTTCATAGCCACGCAAGCGCATCCGGAATTCCGTTCGCGCCCGAACCGCCCGCATCCACTATTTGCAGGTTTCATAAATGCATTGAAAAACAGTTCAAGCTCAGGTACTATAAAAGGTAATGGCTAAACACAAAATTTTATTGGTTGAAGATGATGAAGCACTAGCGCAGATGTACACCATGCGTCTTACCGCCGAAGGTTTCGACGTGAACCATGCTGCAAACGGTGAAGATGCACTTTCTGTGGCTGTTAAGTATCGTCCTGATCTGATTTTGCTCGATGCAATGATGCCAAAAATTAGCGGTTTCGACGTGCTCGATATCTTGCGCAACACCCCAGAAACTGCCAACATGCGCATAATTATGCTAACCGCACTTTCTCAAGAAAAAGACAAAGAACGAGCCGAAAACCTCGGCGTAGATGACTACCTTGTAAAATCACAAGTTGTAATTGCAGACGTAATTGACCGTATCCGACATCACTTAGGTGTAGAAAAGTAACAATCCGTTCATACCCGCCGCTGGATTGTGCTATACAGATCTAGGCTTATTCCTCGTCATTTTTACGCATCCGTACTGTGTCATCTTGAGCTCCCGCCTGTCTGGTCGACAGATCGGGCAGGTGTCGAAAGATCTGGTTGATTTGCTTAATACTCGCTAGATCCCTCGACGTTGCTCGGGATGACATGAACAAAATACCTTACCTTGATTAATAGAAGTTGACAGGCTTTGTTTTTCAGGTGATACATAGTATGATTCATTCATGGAAAAAACGCATTTTGTGAATGCGGTGGGCGATAAACTGAGACTTGTACGCAGAGCCATGCCCGCGCTGGCAATAGGCATGCTTGTTCGCCAAGTTGTTTTACAAAAAAACAATGGCAAGCGGACCCCACTTGGTCGCGGTGGTTGGCGAACTTTAGATATTAGTGAATTTCAAGCTCCGGATCACGAAGCGGCGAAAACGACAGTCATTCCATTTGATACTCTTGAATTTCCCGCTGTTCCAGAACCTCGGCGGGTGATTGATGTGGCAGATATTCCACTGGGACAGCCAAAGAAACCTCAACTCACTGTAATCAATAAACTTATCGACGTTGAAGACATTCCTGCCAGCTAGAACGTAGGTAAATATTTACAGATAAGTCACTACTGTTGACAAATTATCAAGCTTATGCTAATATTACAGCATAAGGTAAAAACAAATATG
>DAIUJM010000060.1:0-2996 GCA_036848695.1 Candidatus Saccharimonadota bacterium | reverse complement strand
ATTGCTTCATTACCGCATGATGGATGTTAGCAGTTTGAAGATCTGGATGCAGGGCAAGCATAAAATTGAATACACAAAAAAAGATGTGCATAGAGCGTTCGACGACATTCAGGCTTCGATTGCTGAATTGCAGTACTACCTAGAAAAACTTAAGAAGTAAACACAGATAGATCTCTCGACTACGCTCGAGATGACGACGGGGGATAGACTTTGTGGTTATGTCATCTCGAGCTCCCGCCTGTCTGGTCGACAGATCGGGCAGGTGTCGAGAGATCTGCTACCAATCTAGACTCAGATCTACCCAATTAGGATTCATACTTTCCACGAGAGCGTTCTTTTTATTCCTACCCCATTTTTTCAGCTGTTTCTCGCGCGCTATAGCATCTTCGATAGAGAATGTTTCTTCAAAATATACTAAATTAACGCAGTTGTATTTTTTGGTATAACCATCAATCGCATGTTGTTTATGTTCAAAGATTCTTCGCTGAATATTGTTAGTTACGCCAATATATAGGGCTGATCTGTTGTTACTTATCATAAAGTAAATAAAATAACGGTTCATGTAGATATTATAGTAGATCTCTCGACTGTGCTCGAGATGACAGATTCAATAAATTGTTACCGGGGTTTATAGTTGGATTTTTAAAATCTAACTGTTTTCATCTATAATCTATGAAATGACGCATAAAGAGATTGAACAGTATTTGTTGGCTAAGCCTGGTGCATGGCTAGATTATCCGTTTGGTGAAAGTGTTGCTGTATACAAGGTTGGCCCTAAAGATTCAGGTAAGATGTTTGCTTTGGTGCGAGAGGGAAGTGATCCGGCCAATGTGAGCCTAAAATGTCGACCAGAGCTTGCTGAAGTGCTACGTGAGAAATATGAAACAGTTTTACCGGGTTATCACCTAGATAAAAAGCACTGGAATACTGTTATTTGTACCGGACAACTTTCAAACGACGATATTTTTGGGCTGATTGATCTTTCTTATAACTTGGTTGTTGATGGTTTGCCAAAAGCGGTCCAAGAAAAACTTAGCAATGAGCCGTCGGGCAAAAAATAACAGAGATGCTGACAGTTTCATTATCGAGTAATCTTTGCCATAAGCCTTAAATCACCACATCACATACATCTCTGTCATCCTGAACTTGTTTCAGGATCCATGCTTACTCAGATCCTGAAACAAGTTCAGGATGACAATTGGTGTATTGAGTGTATCTACAGAGTGTTGGTTTTGTCGAGTGCTTCTTGAATGGCTTGCATATCTTTTTCGGCAGTTTTGATTAGTTCTAAGAGTTCTTTATCTAGAACAACTCTTTTTGCCTTAACCAGTGCGTTCTGTGTTTCGGTTATTTTTGGTTGAATAACTTCAATTATTTCGGTATCTAGAGTGTTACTTTTTCTGGCATCTTCAAGTACTTCTTGTGAAGCGGTGTCAGGTTTGGGGCTGGTACTAAAACGCTTGCTTGGTTTGTAAAACTTGGCGTAGCGGGTGTTGATTTCTTGGTAGTTGCCACGAATTAAAATCTGCGTCAGGGCAACGTCGTTTTTAGTCGGTGCGTACTGGAGATCTTTTTCGTACTCGTCAATTATGCCAAGAGCATCTGCAGTAGGTTGAAGCACGTTTTTTACTTCAACTTGACCCGGCTTTTCATTGCCGCCAAATAGCAAAGAACCAATCATGATCAGCAGTAAAACAACGCCACCTGCAATAAGCAGCATCTTCTTTTTACTTGTGCCAGGTTTTTCAAACTGGTAGAGATCTTGCGGGGCCTGTTGTTGACCAAGTTGTGGAATCTGTGGAACTTGCATAAGCATAAGTATACTACACTGTAACTGGCTACACACTTTCACCGGGGTGATTGGGCTTATACTTGATACTTGTTACATGATACTTGATACTTATCTGTATGGATGCCGAGCAACCACGACAGCACTCTTTCTGGCTACATTCTTCCCTGGCCACATTCTTAGTTAGTTTTGATCTTTACCATAGCTATGGCTATGCTTCATCACAAAAACAAACAAATTATGAAGCCCAGGTAAGACTTCGCAACACAAAGGAGTGCTCCCGTGGATGCTAAAGATGAGGTGAAGCAGCGACTTTCGGTTGAAGATGTGGTGGGTGACTATCTTGAACTCAAGCGAGCTGGAAGAAATTTTAAGGCGATCAGCCCTTTTAGTTCTGAGCGCACCCCAAGTTTTATGGTGAGTCCTGAAAAACAGATTTGGCATGATTTTTCTTCTAACAAGGGTGGTGACATTTTCAGCTTTATTATGGAAGTTGAAGGTGTCGATTTTCGCGAAGCATTAGAGATATTAGCCCGCAAAGCCAATGTTGATCTTTCTGAGTTTCAAAAAGGTGATGGCTCAGCTGCGAAGCTTAAAAAGCGGCTACTTGCCGCACATGTTCAGGCAGTTCAGTTTTATCATTTGTGTCTTTCGCGTAAACCTGAAGCACTTCACTACATTAAAGATGTTCGCCGTTTTACACCCGACACCATTCGTACGTGGCAGCTAGGTTATTCACCAGACGATGGCAAGTCTTTGTACGCATTTTTAAAGAAGCGTGGTTTCAGTGAGGCCGAGCTTTCTAAGGCGGGTTTAATTACCAAACGGCGTGATGGATGGGGTGATATGTTCCGTGGGCGTATTATGATTCCACTGAGCGACGGTCAGGGTAATGTAGTAGGTTTCACGGCCAGACTTTTGAAAGACGACAAAAACGCACCAAAATATTTTAATACACCGCAAACACCAATTTACGACAAGGGTCGTCAAGTATTCGGCCTCCATTTGGCCAAAGATGCTATTCGTCGCGCCGACCAAGCAGTTTTGGTTGAAGGTAACTTAGATGTGATTGCTTCGCATCAAGTTGAGGTGCAGAACGTGGTTGCCTGTGCTGGTACTGCTATGACTGCCGATCACCTTCGGAGTCTCAGCCGGTTGACCTCTAATATTCGCTTGGCTTTTGATGCTGATAAGGCGGGTATTAATG
>DAIUJM010000059.1:0-3101 GCA_036848695.1 Candidatus Saccharimonadota bacterium | reverse complement strand
TCAGCTCGTGTTATTACCGATCGTGAAACTCAACGTTCTAAGGGCTTCGGCTTCGTAGAATTTGAGAGCGCCGATGAAGGTAAAGCAGCTGAAAAAGCCCTCAATGGTGCTGATCTTGGTGGCCGTTCTCTTACGGTTAACGAAGCTCGTCCTCAAGAGGATCGTCCTCGTCGTGATTTCAACGGCGGTGGTGGCGGTGGTGGCAACGGTGGCGGTTCATTCCGTCAGCGCAGCTGGTAATTAATTACCACACCTAAAAAGACTCCCAATCGGGAGTCTTTTTTTATCTGGATGCATATATCTAGTAAATCTGAGTGCTATCTACTTTCCATCCACCACCCTCACTAATAAGTCGGATGATGACACTACCGTCCGTATCACCATCTTTTTCTGGTAAGTTTTTTACCGTTCCTAAGTAAATGGCTTGTCCTTTTGTTAGACCGCTACCGACAAAGACTTCTTCTTTCACAATTTCTGGGTTTTCAGACTTCAGGCTCTTAGCAATATTTTCAATATACTTTTTATCGTTCCTAGCCTGCAGTGACTTGCTTGTAAGCTTGTAAGTCGCGTCAACGTCTTGCTGTGCAAGTTCTGTAATAAAGGTACTTGCTACTTCGCTCACGCCACTTTCGCTACTATTACCCGACCGACCAATACCGTAACCAGTAAAACCAATTGTTAGTATTACCAATGCGCCCACTATTAGTTTAGCTTTTTGATTCATATTATTACCCTTCTATTTACCTGTTGTTTACTAATGTACCAGTTGGTGGTGAATACGGAGATTCAGAAATCCGAGGCTCGAGAGCTTTGTTCAGTAAGTTATATGTTGTACTACCTAACTTACCGCGTTCCTGGTTTGGTACGTTCCTAGAATCTTGGAAATCCAATAGCTGATCTTGCATATCTTCATCAAAGAATCCATCTACGGCAATATTAGGATCAGCGATTAACGCAAGTGCCGTTTCTGCATATTCCACACACTCACCTTCTGCGCTTAGCTCAAGGTCATCAAATCCGTCACACGTAGGATACACCACAGACGCCTTTATGCTATTTTCAACACTCAATAGTTGTTCAATTTGCTCAGAGTAAGGAGCCATACCTTGGTAAATGTCTTCCTCTCCGTCATTTTGTTGTAGCAAACTTGTTGGCGTACTCAGTAGGGGAGCCGTCTCGATCTCTACAACGTTTTTCTGAACCGGACTACTCTGCTTTTTTGGAGTTGCCGGAGAGGTTGGAGTATCATCACTTTCTTCTTCTTGCTCTGCTTCCCGCCGATCAATCTCTTCTTGTACACTTTGTACTGAAGTGTGAACCGCACCAGCACCACAAGCTGGCAACAATTGAGCTTTTGCACTTTGGCAACTGATCGACTGATCTTCACCATTTTTGATTGCTTCTATTCTTGAAAGTGCATCTCCTATAGTAACTGTGTCGCCAAAGTAGTCACCATAAAGCACGTCTTGTGATGTAATATTTTTTCCAACACCCGTCACGAGTTTTAGACAGGTTTCAGAAAGGCCCACTGCAATACCATTCTTATACTTCCACACCATTTCTTCACAAGCTATTCGAGCTTTCTGGGGATCTGAATCTTCCAGCCAACCCCAGCCAGTTCGCGTCTTACCATCCCAATCACCATAACCCTTCTGTTCCCATGCCTCAAGGAACACTTCCCAATACTTCGCATTAAGTTGCGTATCAATTTCTTTCATTTTCTGACCGTCTGCAGTGAGATTCTTATCTTGATCTGCCCTCTTCTGAGCTGTAGATTGAGCACATGGTTGCGCAGCAAGGTGTTTCCAGAAGTTTTCACGAGTCCATCTTCCGGCATCTATTTCAGTCACCCACCAACTAACGCCTGTGCCTGTGCCAGCGTAACAGATCTGTTGATATGCAAACCATACGAATGCTCGCGTATCCATAAAGTCGGTTAGCTTAGCGTTGTACTGTGGGATTCCGCCGCTTGTTGCGGTAGTCGTGCTCGTAGTCGAAGCATTACTCGCAAATGGCGAACTTGCCGAACAACTTCTTCCATTCTTTTCTGAGTTTGCCTTAAATGCCTTCCAAACCTCAGGCTCTTTTTCGGTATTCAGACGATTCTTCCAGTAGTCGTGATTAGTCCCAGATTGTGGTATTGAAGAATAATTACAGGCACGATAGTATGCAGCAACCCGTGAATCACCCGAAGACGAGCTTGTTGTGCTTTCGCTGGTAGCTGCTGGTTGCTCGGTAGTTGCAGTAGTCTTTTGCTTTGCAGTGGTAGTTGTTTTTGGAACCTTAGATTCATTCGGAAAGCTACAAGAATCATCCGCACTGGTTTCTGCAAGAAAAGCTCTGGCTACAGCCCAAGCATTCTCCCCATTGTCTAGACGTCCAGACCAGTAGTTTAGGCCTCCTGCATCTGGCTCACGGTCTAAACACGTCCGATACCATTTAGTAACTTCCGCTTGAGAGCCGCCCGCAAAGCTTTTAAATACGAACAAACCACCGACTAAAGCTATGATCATAATGACAGGAAATACTCGCTTCAAGTCAAAATTACTAAATTGAGTTAGTCCTCCACTCCCGGTAGTGGCGAACTTTCCTTCTTCGTCACGCAGTGGACCACGAGCAGGCTTGCGTAAATTGCCGAGAAATTGCCAGCGCGCTTTTGGTTTTTTGTTTTTGTTGACAGAACTTAGATCTACCTTATTGTCGCTCATATGTACCTTTTATAGTTTAGTTTTACTTATTAGCATAAGCGTATAATACCATGTTCGTACCTGTTATTCTAGCTGACTTTGCGCTGTACTTTGTTGAGACTCGGAAGATAGCGCAATAACCACACCAACTTCGCGCTGTGTACCAGAAACCTGGTACACCTGCGTCCAGGTAAGACTCCATGAAAAGTCTTTTGAGGCAACTGGGAACACTAATGACATGCGGGCCTTCATACCAGGACTTAGTGTTACCGTTCCAGTTGTGTCGAGTCCATCTGACTCCGAGTCTAGTGATTCAATTGTTTCCCCGGTATCATCCACAACAGTAAACGCCGACTTTGTAATTGTTTTTGGTCGTGTTGAGTCAGCGTTCCCAATAAGCAAATCTACTTTCAA
>DAIUJM010000058.1:0-3157 GCA_036848695.1 Candidatus Saccharimonadota bacterium | reverse complement strand
AGCAATGGGCTTCTATCCCACAGGCCGTAGGTTCGAGTCCTACCCGGGGTACCAGGAGAAATTGAAGACTGTCTCGAAAGAGATAGTTTTTTTATTTCTGCTCATATCTTGAGCCAGGAATCGAACCGTTCAAGTGAGCATTGCGAACGGAGGTTCGATAATCCAAAGCTCTCGAAGAAGTTTACTTCGAGAAAGGTTGCAGATTATATAATGTAGTCCTACCCGGGGTACCACGAAAAAATTCACTTCGTTCATCTCGTGGCACAACCATATGATGAATTTACTAGGTAATCTATTTTACTCGAACATGTGAGAATGAAAAATATTTAAGTATTGTAGTGATATGGGATGCTTCCGAGTGGAAGTGTTTTTTATTTGCTATAATTAATACATATGCAGTTTAGACATAAACGAGGGGCAACCCGTAAGCAGGGTGGGCGAAGCTTTCTAAGCGGTTTTTTGTTGCTACTTTCTGTAGCTGGGCTTTTGGGCGGTTTGTATCTTTTAATACTAGTTATGACGCCGAATATCCCGGCGCTATTTCCAATTGAACCAATTGATGTCAAGAATCTTGACGAACCTAAAGATAACAGGGTGTACATTCCTAAAATTGGCGTGAACGTAGCCCTGGCGACGGGTGGTCCCGAAGCACTAGACAAGGGTGCTTGGCATCGGTTCCCTGAACGCGGCGATCCCGAGCAGGGTGGCAACTTTATTGTCAGTGCTCATAGATTTAGTCTTGGCGCAACGCCAGGTCAGACTCGGCAAAAGTCACCATTCTATCATATAGAAAAGCTTGACGTTGGCGATCAGATAATAGTAGATTTTGAAGGTAAACGGTACGGCTACGAAATTATTGAACACAGTAAAGTCAAACCAACACAAGTTGAGATTGAAGCCGAAAGCGACCAGCCGAAATTAACACTATATACCTGTACCCTCAAAGGTGAATCCGATGGTCGTGAAGTGTATATTGCTAAACCTCTGGGTGAAGTCAAAAACGGCATGGTTGAACGTTCTACGACGAATTCATAGTATGTTGTAACAGACTCTTGTTATATGAAAAAATATCACGTTATCATTCCAACTAATATCAAGCCATCTCCTGCTAGATATGAACTCACTGCTGCTCAACTGCTTGCTGAATACTTTAAGACTGATGTTGAATTTGTTTCGCGTTCCAATCACAAAACGCCAGATTTCCTCGTTGATGGCCTTGAGTGGGAACTCAAGAGTCCTACCGGTACTGGCAAGCGAAACATTGAGCGCCAGTTACAGACTGGAATTAAGCAATCACAAAATATTGTGTTTGACGCCCGCCGCTCTAAAATTCACATTGCCAGAATCAGGAGCATCCTCAATTATCAGTTTCGTTTGGCGAAAAGTATAAAAAGAATCGTGCTTATAGATAAAAGTAAAAATGTTATTGAATTAACAAGATAGACCATGCTACAATGCTGGTATTGAAGGCTCGGCAGCGTTGGATTACGCAGGTTCTGAACCTTCTTTTTTTATATAGATATATAGAATTTAACTTTTCACACTAACGCCGTGTGTCAGTGTGTTTAAACCCGAATAACGACACAGTCTCACAAGTGCTTAACCTGAGTCTCAACCCCTCTCGCTTGTCATCCCCGCGGAGGCGGGGATCCAGGACTACTAGATTCCTGCCTCCGCAGGAATGACGCTTTGCTCATGGCAGGGGTTGAGACTCAGGTTACGTAGGCTTGCAATTATAACGTAAACACATTGTTCAGTTAACATTCTTGTGGTATAAAATATATAGACATAAATCTAAAACAAAAAAGAGAAAATGAAAAATATTTTAAAACTATTTCCTAGTTCTGCAACAACACTTTCGTTATTCATATTGCCGGTACTTTTTTCTATATACTACGTGGTAACTAAGTTCTCCGACCGATTCATTACTGAACAGGAAATTACCTACTTTGATGTACAAAACAGCTGGACTGGGCAGTTTTTTGTCACTCAGACATGGCTTGAATGGTTCAACCGGTTTATGGATTTTGCTCTGTGGGGAATGCTAGCGGCTATAATTCTTATACTAGCCTGGTTTGTCAGCTCAGCAAGAACGGCACTAAGTAATCATGAAGCCGTTGAAGAATTCAAAAACTTCCGAGAAGAAAAATCATCGTGGCAACAAAACTTTATTATTGTTTCTGTTGTTAAGTTTGTTCTGGTTGTAATGATGGTTATTACGTTCTTTGCGCTACTCGGTCAAGCGATCCCGCTTTTAGGTATGAACATCTCATCAATCCTCGATAATTACACTTTAAGCGCCTTATGGGCACTTGCTTACAGTGTGCTTCTGGTTGTTTTTCTACAATTTCTGTTAATAACCTGTGTAAAGATATTTAAGATTACCCGAGTAGATGATTAAATTTTCCTATTGCACATACCACAACGCTTATGCTATAAATATAGCCAATACCGTAAAATATAAGGAAGCACATGAAGCCTACCTCAAAAAGTGAAGAAAACAAAATAGACTTAGCTACAGTCAATAAATCAAAGAAACAATTGAAGCTACCAGAAATCAAAAACCCACTCACCAAACAAAAAGGCCCCAAGCGAGATGACGAAGGTAAGTTTACCGCTGGCTCTGGAGGCCTCAGACGACTTAATAGCTTTAACCTTAAGCGCGCTCTTCCTCTTTTCGTGATTATCTCGCTAGTTGGAGGTAGCATGGTCTATCAGAGTTTTGCTGCAGCATGTAGTATCACGGCGGACAAAACCTCGTTGTACAAAGGGGAGTCAACAACTATTAGATGGAAGTCTCCATCTGTTCCAGTTGTGATTGATGGTGGCAACATGGGAAGTGTCAAAGACGGGCAATGGGGGTCGGGCGCACTTTATGCCACAAAAACATTTAAACTTGTGGGTGGCTGGGATTCATCATGTACAGATTCAGTAACGGTTACTGTATCAAAAAAACCGGCTACAAACCCGGCAAATCCTACAACTCCTGCGCCGACAAACCCTGTAACGACACCGAGTCCTACTATACCAGCACCGGGCGGAGGTTCTGCCCTCACCGATGCTGACGCTAAGTTCAAATGGACTGATGCACAGGTAAAAATAGCTCGTCAAAATAGAGATAAAGCTAAATCAATTGCAGGGCAAGGTAGTGTCTCAA
>DAIUJM010000057.1:0-3317 GCA_036848695.1 Candidatus Saccharimonadota bacterium | reverse complement strand
TATGGATAAAAAAGTAATATTGTTGGTTAGTGGCGTAGGGGGAATAGTTGGTGGTTACGTGCCAGTACTGCTTGGCGCAAGTGGGTTTTCTGGCTGGAGTATCTTAGGTGCATTTATTGGTGGAATCGTTGGTATCTGGGCTGGGGTGCAACTGAGCGATTATTGATATCAGATAACTTGCAGACTCGATGCGGTACAATACCAACATGTCTAGTGATCAAGTATATGTAGTAGCGGTGAGTGGCGGCGTCGATTCAGTGGCTCTGCTTAATATGCTCGTAAATCATTCCTTGCAAAACCACAAACTACAATCAATAGACTACAAACTGATAATTGCTCATTTTGATCACGGCATCAGAGAAGAATCGGGTGATGATGCACAATTTGTGGCGGATCTGGCTGCAAAGTACGGGCTTTCTTTTGAGTTAGGTCGTGCCAATTTGGGTCCGGATGCTAGTGAGGAGACCGCCCGTGATGCTCGATATAACTTTTTGCGACAATGTTGCATTAAGTATAATGCAACTTGTGTTATTACCGCACATCATCAAGATGATCTTGTGGAAACAGCCTTGATCAACTTGATTCGCGGTACTTCTTGGCGTGGTCTTGCTTCGCTTGAATTTTCTTCAAGTGCTTTTGGCTTGAATATTATTAGGCCACTTCTCAATATTTCAAAAAAAGAAATTTTAAGGTACGCTGAGGCCCATGAGCTTCAGTGGGTAGAAGACAGTTCTAATCAAAATTTAGAATATCTTAGAAACTATGTTCGACGAACTTTGATTCCTAGCGCTCAGGTCAAAGATCCATTATTTACAGAAAAGCTCACGGCGCTTATTACAAATACCCAATCTCTCAAAGCGACTATTAACCAGGAACTACAAACTATTGTGGCGCAGTGTACACTTCAACAAGATCCCTCATCTAACGAATTACCACGTTACAGCTTGATTATGTGGCCCGATGAGGTTTCTCGGGAAGTAATATATTTGTTACTTACGCAGCTAGACCCTACGTGGCATCCGAGCAAACTGCAGATTATACGGGCACTTCACTTCATTAAGTCGGGGCTTCCAGGTAAAGAAATCCAGATCAGCGGAAAGCTGACTATAGTATTGAAAACGCGTACCGTACAGTTTAAAACAGTTTAATTTTGTGGTACTCTAGCCTAGTACTAAAAGGAGAGATTTGTGGATCAGAAAAAGCCTCAAAATATGCCACCGACTAAAAAAAGCATCTTTAAGACAGTGGGCTTTATTGTAATTATTGGTTTAATTGCTGCCTTTTTTTGGGCAAGCTCAACACTGAGTAACGCTGAGTTTAAAAAAGAAATCCTAAGTTATTCTGAATTGAATGATAAGGTAAATTCTTCTCAGGTAGAGTCAATTGTTGAAAAAGGTGAAGAGCTTCGTGTAACACTACGCGAACCGTTGAAGCGAGACGCAGAAGACCTTGGAACAAAGTTCATTGTTACTCGCCCAGCAACAAACTTGCGTGATCAGCAACGACTTGATATAAGTAAAACCAACTTCACGACCGAACCAGCTTCTACCACAGGTGAAACTCTTGGCTTTTTGGCATCAATTTTTGTGCCGGTAATTTTGATCCTTGGCTTCTTCTTCTTTATGATGCGCCAAGCACAGGGTCAAAATAACCAAGCAATGAGTTTTGGCAAGAGTAAGGCTCGTATTGCAGGTAGCGACAAAGCAAAAGTTGCCTTCAAAGATATCGCTGGGAACGAAGAGGCTAAACAGGACCTTCAAGAAGTTGTTGAGTTCTTGAAGTATCCAAAAAAGTTTGAGGCAGTTGGTGCCAAAATTCCAAAAGGTGTTATGTTAGTTGGCTCCCCTGGTACCGGTAAAACCATGATGGCTATAGCAGTTGCTGGTGAAGCAGGAGTTCCATTCTTTAGTATCTCGGGTTCCGAATTTGTAGAAATGTTTGTAGGCGTTGGCGCTTCTAGAGTACGTGATTTATTTGCTAAGGCAAAAAAGAATGCACCGTGCATAATCTTTATTGATGAAATTGATGCAGTTGGGCGTCGTCGTGGTTCTGGTATGGGCGGCGGTCATGATGAACGAGAACAGACTTTAAATCAAATTCTGGTAGAAATGGATGGTTTTGAAACGGGCGTAAATGTGATCGTTTTGGCTGCAACTAACCGCGCAGACGTGCTAGATCCTGCGCTTCTGCGTCCAGGTCGCTTTGACCGTCGGGTAAATATTCCGCTTCCGGAAAGACGAGATCGCGAAGCAATTTTAAGCGTTCACTTTAAAAATAAGCCAGTTGATAAGTCCGTAAAACTGGGCGATTTAGCCAAGAAGACTACTGGTATGGCTGGTGCTGATTTGGCGAATCTAGCTAATGAATCGGCTATTATTGCTGCTAGGTCAAGCCGTAAGGTTATTCAGAATTCAGACATTGTAGAAGCGTTTGAGCGTGTTGCAATTGGACCAGAGCGCAAGAACAAAGCGATGACTGAAAAAGATCGTGAAATGACTGCATATCACGAAGGCGGTCATGCACTTGTTGGTCATGCGCTACCAAATTCTGGTGGTTTGCATAAAGTTACTATTATTCCTCGCGGCGGTACAGGTGGTGTTACCTGGTTCTTAGACGAAGAAGACAAGAGCTATCATTCAATTAATGAATACAAAGACGTTCTTGCTCGCATAGTTGGTGGGCGTGTTGCTGAAAAGGTTCTGTACGGAGATGACTGGGTAACAACTGGTGCTGGTAATGACCTTCAGAAGGCCGCAGGCCTGGCTCGTGAAATGGTTATCGAGCAGGGAATGGGTAAAAAACTGCGTGACCAGGTATTCCATGAAGATGAAGGCGGTATGATGTTTGACCGCATGGTTCATTCTAAGCCTTATTCAGAAAAAACGGCTGAGCTTATAGATAAAGAAGTCGAAGAGCTCATTACTGAAGCAACAGTTCGTGCGGAAAAGATAATCCGCGCTAATTTGAAGCCACTTGAAAACCTTAAAAATCAGTTGCTTGAAAAAGAAACTCTCGACGAAGTAGAGGCGCGTGAAGCGCTAGTTGGCACAAAAGCACCTGTCGACGTATTGCTTAAATAAAAAAAGTAAGGTTCTTTTTTACCCCTAGAGTCCGTATACTAGAAATCAAGAACTGAAAAATAGGTAATATATGGTAAAAAAATTCCTTGTACGGGCAAATCAAAAAGTAAGTTTCGGTTGGGCAGCTGCGCTGCTTGCCGGATCAAGCCTTTTGGGGTCTGCACTAGGCCTGCTACGTGACCGATTTCTATACGGAAGTTTTGGGCTAGAAAGTAGCGAAGTTTCTGCATTCAAAGC
>DAIUJM010000056.1:0-3558 GCA_036848695.1 Candidatus Saccharimonadota bacterium | reverse complement strand
TTATAGATGAAAGAAAAATTTTGTTTCATGATTAATACTGGTTGTTATTGTACCATCTGGAACACATATATTTGATATTTGATATTTGATAGTTGATACTGGGTGCAATGACAAAGAGCAAGCCAATACAGCAGAAAACTGACGTGCTTGAGTATGGATCCAATAAGAAGTTGGCGGCATATCTTTACGGAATGATCTGTTTGGTGGTAGCGCTACTTCCATTTCATGGTTTTTTCACAACCTGGGCTGGCTCCTTGTTCGGAAGCTTACTTCTTTGGCGCGCCTGGAAGGAATTGTTTGTTCTAGTTAGCCTGGTTGTGACAGTGATTCTTCTGGTTCGAGACCATGCCCTCCGTGAATGGATTTTTACAAAAAATAGACCGCTTGTTATTCTAATTGCCGCTTTTGCAATTTTGCAATTTGTGGCGGTATTATTTGGCGGGCAGAACACTTCCGCTACTGTTTTAGGGTTAGTAATTCAACTACGTTTGTTTGTGATTTTTGCGCTCGCAGCCATAGCCGCCTATTACGTTCATACATCTCAGTTACGATTTAATAAGCTCATACTAATTCCTGCGGGCCTCGTGGTGGCATTCGGCTTGCTTCAGATGTTTGTTTTGCCGTATGACTTTCTGCAACACTTTGGATACGTAAAGAATGTTAGCATCTCGCCATTCTTCACCATAGACGAACAGCTAGATCAAATTCGAATTGCCAGCACGCTACGTGGTCCTAACCCGCTCGGGGTATATTTGATACTACCGATTACATTGCTCATTTCTCAATTAACTTTTTTCATTAAGAAAACCAAAAAACAAGAATTAAATAGTAGCCGGGGTCAAATACTTGCTTCTTGCTTCTTGCTTCTTGCGTCTTTAATGGTTCTATTCGGTAGTCATTCTCGTGGTGCTTGGCTTGGGCTTGGGGCAGCAATGGGGGTGTGGCTTGTCCTGAGTTTGCCAAAGAAAGCCACGGGCGTTCTTATTGCTGGCTCTTTAGCACTGCTAGTTGTGGCTTCTGTTGGAGTTTATCAATATAGTCACACCGATTTTGTGCAAGATGTGGTGTTGCATGATAATCCAGAAGAAGGTGGGGCGGTAAGCTCTAACCAAGGGCATCTAGATTCTCTACAAGCAGGTGTTGATAATATTGCTGAGAGTCCGATAATTGGTTGCGGACCGGGTTGTGCCGGTCCGGCTTCGTTTCACAGTGAGGGCGGCGCACGACTTTCAGAAAACTACTTTATTCAAACTGCCGAAGAAAGCGGTGTTGTTGGGCTGTTTCTACTCACGGCAATATTAGGTTACGTAGCACACCTTTTGTATCAGAAAAAAAATGATCCGTTTGCCCGAGTTTTACTCGCGACTTTTATCGGAATCAGCGTAGCTTCGTTAACGGCGCATGCGTGGGCGGATGACACAATTGCCTATATTTGGTGGGCTATAGCTGGGCTTTATCTTTATAACAAAAGTGTAGGAACGGGCCAGAGTAGAACTAATACTAAAACTACTTGACGGATAATATCTTTTTTACGTGTTCTATAAACGCTTCGCCCAGTTCGGGGTCTTTCATGGCAAAATCAAAAACTGTTTTCAGATACTCTAGCTTGTTTCCGGTGTCATAATACTGGGCATTTTCTATCTTCATGCCGTAGAGATCTCTTCCATCTGCAATCATGTCTCGCATTGCTGGCTGAACGCTGAATTCTTCGCTACCGTCGCTGGACAGCAGTCTTTTCTCAAGATAGGCAAATACGTCTGGAGTAAGGAGATAGCCACCAACACTGGCTAGATTTGAAGGAGCGTCGGCTTTGCCGGGTTTTTCAACAATAGTAGTCATTTTTACTAATCCATTTTTTACTATATCTCCACCGATCACGCCGTATCGTTTATATTCTTCTTCCGAACTGATTTCTAGACAGGGTAAAATACTTGAACCTGTTGTGCCGTACGCATCGATTAGTTGTTTGAAATGATTGGGACTTGCTTCAATAAGGTCGTCGGCGTAAGTATAAATAAAAGGTTCGTCACCAATAAGGTGCTGGGCATTCATGATGGGTGTTGCATTACCATACAGTCCCTTTTGTCGGACATATGCAAAGTTAGCCAGGTTGGCAATGTCTCTAGTATTCTTCAGGGTTGTTTCTTTACCAGATTGTTGAAGATTGGCGAGTAGGTCTGCGCTAATTTCGTCGAAGTGGTCTTCAATGGCGCGCTTATGATAGCCGGTAACTATAATTATATCTTCAATACCGGCGGCAACTAATGCTTCGACCACATATTGAATAACTGGCTTATCAACTATTGGAAGCATTTCTTTTGGCATAGCTTTAGTTTGGGGCAAAAAGCGAGTGCCAAAACCTGCGGCAGCGATCACGGCTTTTCTAACGGGTTTTGTATTCATACCATTAAAGTTTAACATAAGCTATACTACTAGACAGGAATTAAAAATGGTCAGACATAAAACAGGCACACCACTTACAAAACAGTTTTTTGAATACATGGTTGCGGGTGGTGCCTTCTTTTGGAGTGGCTACCTGGCCTTTGCGATATTTGATGGGTTGCTTCATTGGCCACTGTTTATTGCTAAACAACTCGCCAACCTAATTGGTCTTACTGTTAATTATGTGCTGGAAGATCAATGGGTTTTTAAAAAGGGCAAAGCCCGTATTCAATATGATCGTCGTCGAACAACACGCTACATTATTATTACTATTGTAAACTTTGGAATTGATTACCTGATTGTATCTGGTCTTAAAGATCTTGGAATTTCACCATACCTCGGGCAGTTTGCTTCTGCCGGATTCTTCACAATATGGAACTTCATGTGGTACAAATACTGGGTATTTGCCCATACTCCAACACGTAAGAAGGGTCGTCGAACCGTGCGGAGGCATAAGTAATGAGTGTCCGGCCGACCAAAAAACAACAAGAGCTTCTTAATTATATAGAGCGTTTTGTTGCTGAACACGGTTACGGTCCAAGCTACCGCGAAATAATGAATGGCTGCAACTATAGTTCGGTTGCTACGGTTGCCGTTCACATTAACAACCTGATAACTCGCGGTCATTTAACTAAGCGTGATCATAGCGCACGTTCACTTGAGGTGGTTAAGCAAACAAGTGGGTCTATTAGTACGCCCCAAGTTAAATTTACAGCAAATAACGAAAAGTGGTTAATTGATATTATTGAAACAAAATTTCAGGCTGTAGAAAATTCAGCAAAGATTCAACAGAAAGATATAGATAAACTCTATATGCTGGTTGCAGCACTCTCCGTACTGGAATTTGATGGTGCGGCAGTTGCCTTCAAAACTCGTATTCGAGCGCTTGAGGCCTAGCTACTCTCTTCTGAGCGCATCAATTGGGTTGATCTTTTCGGCTCTTCTGGCAGGGAAGTAGACCACCAACAAACCGACGAAGACGGTGAACCCAACAATAACCGCAATTGCCCAGGCTGGGTAGGCAAATACGCTAAAGTCTGTTGTTACGCCTCTACCGCGAGCGCCAGAATTCAAGTAGGTATTAACTGCTGTGCCGCCAAGTATCGCCAGTATTAC
>DAIUJM010000055.1:0-3560 GCA_036848695.1 Candidatus Saccharimonadota bacterium | reverse complement strand
GATAACCATTACTGTTTTATAATAGAGTGTAGAGTCTACTGTAAAATGAAAAAAATCACAAAAAAACATACACTGATAACCGCCCTTTTGCTAGCATCTGCGCTACTGCTTTCGCGACCGCTTTACAGCCCGAACCACCCCGCTACACCGACACCCGAAGTTACGATTTCACCTAATCAACCTAAGCCCACTAGCGACGAGAGTGCATCAACAGCACTACAAACAAAGCCTGATTCGGGAAGCGCATCTTCAAATGCCGTAACTACAAAGCATAATTCTAAAATTCTCGGCAGTAACCTAGGTGCGCCAGAAATGCCGTACTATCTACTAGGAACGGTTAGCGATCCAGCGTATACATCCACTTGGTCACTCTCGACTATTCAGGCAAACCGTGCCTGGGATCTAACCACCGGCTCAAGTGCCACAACCGTTGCTGTTATAGACACTGGCTTTGCCTTAAACCACGAAGAACTCGCCTCGAAGTGGAAAACAAATAGTGGTGAGGTTGGCACCACCCAAAGTGGCGAAAGCTGCTGGACTGGAGCTCCGCTAGATAAGCAGACGAATGCTTGTGATGATGACCAGAATGGCTACACAGATGATTGGCGCGGTTACGACTTCTTTTATGCCGACAACAGCCCGATGGCTGGTGAGATTAACCCAACCGGTGACGGAACCCAACACGGCACTTCAGTCGCCGGCGTTATTGCCGCAGCCGCGAACAACGCCAAAGGCTCAGCAGGAATAGATCAGCAGACCAAAATCATGCCACTCCAGGTTTTCAGCGACAACGGTGCAGCCACAACCACCGACCTTGTTGCCGCTGTGGAATATGCAGCCGATAACGGTGCAGATGTTATAAACCTGAGCCTAGGAGCAAACGGCTATGACGCACCACTGCTTGAAGCAATTCGCTACGCTAAAAATAATGGTGTGGTAGTGGTAGCAGCCAGTGGCAACTGCGCACTGAATGATGAGACATTCTGCAACTCGCTAACTGGACCCGGTAGAATGACCTACCCTGCCCTCTACCCAGAAACCATTGCCGTTGGTGCCACTGCTTCAAATGACCTACGAGCTTCTTTTTCAAGCTACGGAAGCGCGCTTGATCTCGTAGCACCGGGAAGCTCTATAACACCCCTGCCGACATTTACTGCCCAGAATCAAACCTCTGCTTACGCTACGGCAAGTGGTACATCATTTTCGGCACCACTGGTATCGGGCGTGGCCTCATTACTTCTTGCTCAAAAACCAGATTTAACACCAGATGAGATCGAATTTATACTAACTGAAAGCACCGAAAAACCTTCTGCCATGTATGCAAATTCGTTTACCAATGAATATGGCTTCGGGCGACTCAACGCGCATCGTGCCACACTACTCACGCATGCTAAAACAGAAACAAACCTGCTTGGTGATAGAGATCTTTCACCACGCGAACCTTCTATTGCCGCAAGTTGGCGCGCTACAACCGGAGTAATTGCGTCAGATGAATCAGTTCTAATTGGTTGTCGGGTTTTTGAATCCGATGAATGCGCAGTTACTGTTGAAAATGGCAGTATCTACCGATTCGCGCAAAGTCGTGGCACAAAAGGTGATCCACTCCGCTATATCTTCATAAAAGGTTCCAGTGTGCCAGCAGGAACCTGGAAGATCAGTACCCACAACCGAAATAACGCCACTTTTGTAACTAACCTAACAAGATAAAAAACCACCACAAAATGGCGGTTTTAATACTTCTTGGTGGCCCTCCAAGAACAAAACGCGCGGATGGTCAATCTGTCTCGGGGTTCAAACCTGAACCTTTTGGTGGGCGAGGCGGGACTTGAACCCGCAAGACTGTGAAGTCACAGCATTTTAAGTGCTGCGCGTATACCAATTCCGCCACTCGCCCTGGAGGCACCGACCGGATTTGAACCGGTGTACGCGGTTTTGCAGACCACTGCCTAACCACTCGGCCACGGCGCCATCTGATGTATTATACCGAATTTACCCAGAATGCGCGAACAAAATTACTCAGTTTTTCTAGAATTGGGATTTTTTAAAAGGGAGAGGCATAACCCCTCCCTTTTACCTAGCTTTAGCTCTTAAGTGTCATATTTATTTCCTTTCTTATTACCGAACTAACTTTTGCTTAATCCAACGGGCAGTTTCAGCAAAAAGCTTTTCCATAGCTCCATCTTCCGTAAAAGGATGTGATGCATCAGGAATCACGATATGCTCTGTTTCTGCACTTATGCTATCAGCATAATCTCTGCCAAAACGTTGCATAGCTTCGCCGCTTTTACCTGCATTTACAACAAGCGTATCAACCGCAAAGTTTTTTGCCATTACCGAACTGCCTGGCGCATAGTCTTCGAAAACTCTACGCGAAAGTACGTAACCAGATCCATGAGCTGAAACATACGAATCTAATTCTTCAATGTACACGAAGTCAGTTTCTAGATTCTTTTTGGCTTGCGGTTCATCGTAGCCATCTGTATGACTTGGATCCCATAAAACTGCGGTATCAAACGCTTGTTTAATGGAATATACAATTGCCATTCCACTATAACTGTGGCCAATCACACAAACCCACCGTGAACCTTGTTCTTTAACGTAATCAACAACTGCATCTATATCTGATGCATTAGTTTTTAAGTCAAAATCTCCGATATCTCGTTGTTTCTCGCCGTCACCATAAAAACTGACTCGCAAAGTTGCAATCCCCAACTGCCCTAAAAAGCGTGATGCATTGAAGAGCAGTAAGTCATTTTCCCAACCGCCGAGCCCTGGAGCCAACACAGCCAATGGTAATGAATAGTCACCACGCAAGGTACCGGCTATTTCTAAGTGACTTTCTGGAATAGGAATGTTAACTTTTGTCTCTTTCAGACAACCTAAGTTACTCTGTTTTTGCATAAAAACTCCATTAAAAATACCGAGCAGTAATGATTAACTACCAGTCATACGCCTGCTCGGATTTTTGAAGTTTATTATTTATAAAGGCACACTAAAAAGTCGCAGAAAATGTATGACCGTTTTAGCGAATATCGTAAAATAACATATTGAGAATATTTTGACATACGTACACACATTTGTCAATAATATTGCGGTCTTATTTACACTAGGAAACTCGCTAATAAATTTATATCCACAAATTCTAACCAGATTGACATAATAGCTGAAACAGCCAGTACAATTATTTAATTAACCGAGAAACCTATTGGTTAAAGCTTTTTAACTTTCGTCGTTTAAGTTAGTTCGTCTCAGTAACTGTGCATTGAATGCGACTACTACTGTAGATGCCGACATTAATACCGCTCCCAGTGCTGGCGAAAGTAGTATGCCAGAGCCATATAACACACCGGCAGCTAATGGGATCGCAAATACGTTGTATCCAGTAGCCCATACTAAGTTCTGGACCATCTTTGAGTAGGTTCGTTTTGATAGGTTGATTACTTTCACAACGTCCCGTGGGTCGCTTTTTACAAGAATTATGTCTGCCGACTTAATTGCCACATCAGTACCAGCCCCAATTGCTATGCCAATATCGGCTTGTGTCAGAGCAGGTGCGTCAT
>DAIUJM010000054.1:0-3572 GCA_036848695.1 Candidatus Saccharimonadota bacterium | reverse complement strand
GCTACAACCGGCTTACTAGAACTTTTAGATGATAGCGAACTTGAAGGTGTTATGGCGCACGAAATGGGCCACATTCAAAATTACGATATTCGCGTTATGATGATTGTTTTCGCATGTGTTTCGGTTATTGGTTTAATTAGCGATTTCTTCATGAGAATGATGTGGTTCGGTGGTGGCGATGACGAAGATGGCGGTAGTCCATTGGCGCTTGCAGTTGCTTTAGTTATGGCAATTCTGGCTCCAATTGTTGCTACCATGGTACAGCTAGCAGTCTCACGTAGACGGGAGTTTTTGGCGGATGCAACTGGCGCACTGACAACACGTTACCCAGAGGGGCTGGCTTCGGCTTTGAAGAAGCTAGAAAAAACTGGAACAACTTTGAAGCGTCAGAATAGTTCCACAGCACACTTCTTTTTCGCTAACCCATTAAAGGCAAAGAGCTTCGCTAAGCTTTTTAGCACTCACCCACCAATCGAAGAACGAATTAACAAGTTGCAAGAAATGGGCGGAAAGTTGTAGATCATTATGCCAAAGAAAAAAAGATCTATTTTAGAAAGCGTGAAAGAACAAGCCAGTGCCATAGTGGTCAGTGTTGGTTCTGAAGCAAAAAAGTACTTAGGTGTTGCCGTACGGTTTATTCGTGAAGTACCCAACTGGGTTCGTACGAGGCCGAGTGCCTTGAAGCAATGGTTTCGCGAGGATCGTAAAAAAAAGAAGTACCATTCATTCAAGTTACAGAAAAAGATACAGCCAAACTATCCACCGCTTCCCTCGCTATCACAGCTTGTGCGGCAGACCGTTACGTTTCTCTGGCAGAATCGTACCTTGTTCGGGTCAATTATGCTGGTTTACGGCGTACTTTACGTAGTAATTGTAAGAACTCCATTTCTGACTGATGCCAAAACAATTGTTTCAACCATTCAAGCAGTCATGGGCGAGACTGAATCCACAACACTGAAGGGGAATATTGCCACACTGGGTGCGGTACTAAGTACTAGTAGCACCGGTCAGAATGCCGTTTCTGTGAGTATTGCCACGTTGCTTATGAGCTTGGTTTATATTTGGGCTATCCGACAACTACATGGTGGTCAAAAAATTCGCGCACGCGATGCCTTTTTTCAGTCGATGACACCACTAGCCAGCGTGGTTGTAATATTGGTAGTTATGTCTATTCAACTCATGCCGTTTGGAATCGCAAGTTTCGTCTATTCAACCGCTCGTAGTAACAACCTTTTTATTACAGGTTTCGAAGATATGGCTTTTTTTGTAATTACACTTCTGGCGGGGATTCTTTCGTTCTATTGGGTTAGCAGTTCTATGGTAGCAATGTACGCATCTACTCTTCCTGGCGTATACCCAGTTCAGGCCATGGTCTATGCCCGTAAGCTAGTGCAGTTTCGAAGATTTACCGTTTTTCGAAGATTTATTGCCCTTCCGATCTTGCTCGCTGTGGTTTATATAGTCTTACTACTGTTGGTTATTCGTTTTATACCAAATTACACACTTTATGCTACAGAGTTCTTCCAGATTATTTCTTTACCTCTAATTCATGTGTATCTTTATAAACTTTACCGAGCGCTTATATAAATGAATGAGGCTGAAAAACGATTAAATGCTGTTAAGGATCTGTTGAATCAATATAGCTATGAATACTATACGCTTGAAAAACCCAGCGTTGATGATGCAGTTTACGATTCTCTGTATCAAGAACTGAAGGTGATTGAGGCTGAGCACCCTGAGCTGATCTCACAAGACAGCCCAACACAGCGCGTCGGCAATGAACTACTGGGTGGTTTTCAGAAAGTTCAGCATAAAAGTCGCATGCTGAGCTTAAATGATGTTTTTGATCGTGCAGATGTTGAAGCCTGGGTGAAGAGAGTCGACAAACTACTTGACGGTGAACCGCATGAGTATTTTGTAGATATTAAAATGGATGGTTTAGCCTGTTCGCTCATATATCAAGACGGCATATTGGTTCAGGGTGTAACACGTGGTGATAGCTTTGTTGGGGAAGATGTAACAGCTAACATTCGAACCATTAAAAATATTCCCTTGCGACTTCATACTCAAAAAGGCTTTGAAAACTTTTTGCGTGGCAGAACTGAAATACGTGGTGAAATTGTGATGCTAAAAAAAGATTTTGTTGCTCTTAACAAAAAACGACTTAATGAAGGCTTGCCAGAATTTGCCAACCCCAGAAATCTTGCTGCCGGCACAATTCGCCAACTTGATCCAAGCCTTGTGGCGAAGCGGCCTCTTTCATTCAATGCCTACGACGTTCTTCGAGACGACGCTGCCGAAGTACCGACTAACATGATCGCCTACGAGTCTGCCTCAGCGCTGGGTATTACACGTAACAAACAGGCTGCCGTTTATACTAGTCTCGCCGATGTTATGAAGTTTGTTGATCATGTTGAATCGATTCGTGATGAGCTTCCTTACAACATTGACGGGCTTGTTATTAAAGTGAATAACCGTACACAATTTGCAAAGCTTGGCGTTGTTGGTAAGCAACCCCGAGCAGCAGTTGCTTATAAATATGCGGCCGAACAAGCAACAACAGTTGTTAAAGATATTGTTATTAGTATTGGACGAACCGGGGCGGCTACACCGGTTGCGGTTTTCGACCCTGTGGTTGTTGCTGGTACAACGGTACAGCACGCGAGTCTGCATAATGCTGATGAGATAGCTCGAAAAGATGTACGCGTGGGCGACACGGTAGTGATTTTCAAAGCAGGTGATATTATTCCGCAGGTTGAATCGGTGATTACCGAATTGCGGCCAAGGACAGCCGAAAAAGTAGATTTCGAGGCCGAACTAAAACGACAGTATCCAGAGCTAGAATTCATACGACCAGAAGGTGAGGCGGTTTACCGAGTAAAAGGTTTAACCGGTCCGATTATACTCAAGCGTGCTCTGCGGCACTATGCTAGCAAGGGCGCGCTCGACATAGATACACTTGGTGAAAAGAACGTCGAAGCGTTAGTAGATTCTGGATTAGTAAAAGATAGTGCGGATATTTATCAGCTTAGCAAAGCAGATGTTTTGAAGCTCGAAAGGTTTGCCGAGATTTCAGCTCAGAACTTGATCGAGGCCATCGCAAATGCAAAAACACCACCGCTAGAAAGATTCATTTTTGGGTTGGGTATTCGCCATGTTGGGCAACAGACTGCAATTGATCTGAGTAAGCATTTTGGATCTGTAGAAAAATTAGCCCAGGCGACAATTGATGAACTGAAGAACATTGAAGGTGTTGGTGAGGTTGTAGCGGAAAGTATTGCTGCATGGTTCGCTGATGAAGATAACCTTGGACTGCTACGAAAGTTTGAAAAAAACGGCGTACGCCCAGTGTTTAAAGAAGTAGCCAACGGTAAATTACAAGGAATGAGTTTTGTAATTACAGGTTCTCTAAAGTCTATGTCGCGTGACGAAGCTGCCGATGCAGTTAGAGCACTTGGTGGCACGTTCCAAACTTCTGTAGGTAAAGGAACCACATACTTAGTTTCTGGAGGCAAAGTAGGCGAAAGTAAACTGCAAAATGCCAAAAAATATGGCACGCAAATTATTGATGA
>DAIUJM010000053.1:0-3596 GCA_036848695.1 Candidatus Saccharimonadota bacterium | reverse complement strand
TCATCGATATCCTGTGCGCGAAGACATGTTTGGCTGTCGGTAATACGTTTACCTTTTGGGTGTGGCTCGCCCAGAAGATACGGAATCATCGGTTGCATTCCACTGCCAGTAAAAAGAGTCGTGGGATCATCCTTTAAGACAAGAGAGGCCCGGTTCACAACCGCGTGACCTCGTGCCTGGAAAAATTCCAGATATTTGTTTCTAATTTCCTGTGCCGTCATCTGATATATTATACCATAATAATAGCCCCCGGAGGGGCTATTACCGTTAAACGAAACCGATCAATCCTCGTAACATTTATTCATAGCGTGGTTTTTGGTTCGGCAACCTCCTGTCTACTTCAACCACCTATGAGAGTAGTAGAGTAGACTCCTTATGGTACTTTAACGATATCGAATCGTTCAAACAGAACCTTCGCCTTTGCATTACCCATGCCGTTATTCTTTGGACCGTTAAATAAAATTGTAGGCTTTAGCTGAGTCATTGTTGCATCATAATATCTGACGTTACCAATTTTAAGTTCTGCCGTAGTTTTTTCTATAGGCGCAGAACAAACGTAAAATTTAGCAAATGGTATCACAATACTGTTTGGATTCCGCCAGTTTGAAAAGAAGCTTTTCTTACCTTTGTTGTAATCCTGTAAGTCTTTTAAGTTCGCGCTACTAAGCCTATATTTTATTAAAGCGGTGTCGTGATTCCCGGTTTGTCTATGTTCGATATCAGCATTTACATTAAGAATGAATGAATAAGGTGACTTGCTGTAGTCTCGAACCCAGAGGCCAACATCATTGATTGACCCGGGAGTCTTCGAAGCTGGCCTGACGTCTGGCCCTGCTTCATATACCAACGCACATACCTTCACTTTACCCGACCAATTGTCACGCCACTTCAGTGCCGCAGGTATACCATTTGAGAATGTGAAATCAGTGAGGTAATTGCCACCTCGCTGAACAAAATTCTCATCTGCGTATTCATGTTCGACACCATCCTTCAAATACATGTCGCCATTCATCGCACCGAGTGTTTGCTGCAAAGGTAGAAGTGTTAGCGGTCTTTTCTGAGACCCTACTCTAATATCTTTGGCATAAATTGATTTAACAACATTTTCGGTTGGGATATCCATTTCTTCTACTACTTCTTTTGTGTTGATAGCAGGGGTGGTTTGTACCATCTCTTTAAAAATAGTTATCCCGACAGCACACTTGAGCCACATAGTATCACCTGCATGCTCTTGTTTTAGTTCTGCGGGTCTTGTTACTTCCCAATAGAATCTATCATCTTCAATCAATGCTACTCTATGAAAATCACGGTAAATTCTTTCCAGGTTGCCCGGCGCATTACCTCCATAACCAGCATATATAGGATCGGCTTTTATGCCTCTTGGTATGCCCCACTGTTCACAGGTCTGTCTACCAGGCACACTAGGTCCCGCCGCAAAACTCTGAAACACCAGAAACCCACCAACTAGAGTAACTATGGCGATGAGGGGAGTTGCACGCTTCCAGTTGAACTTCTTGATTGATTTTAAGCCACCACCGCCAGAAGTTGTAGCAAACTTACCTACATCATCACGGTTAGGGCCGGTTTGTTTTTTGAAGGGGTTTTTTAGTTTTGGGGGTGAGAATGATTTTTTTTGTTTGTTTAGGTCGGTTAGGTTGATTTTGTCTTTGTCGTTCATGGGTTTTCCTATTTTTGTTACACGTAATTCTTACCACTGTTACGTACCTAGTAGGTACTATCGGATGCTATTCTGCCTTTTTAATCTGGTATTGTTCAACAAGTACATGGTATTCGTTTGGACTTGTATCCCACTTAAATGTTTTATTTTCAGAAGATCGTGGGTTGGTTGGGTTTTTTATACTCACCATATCAAGCCCTGCACTAATTACGCTGGACGGCCTACCTGTAATAACCGGACGTCCAGCAGTTGCAGGTTGTGTATAGGTTTTTGGTACAGTACCGGAACAAATTTCATATTTTGGATACCCACCACCAGCATTAAGGTTAGGTAATTGCTCAAGAACAACTGTCTTCTTAAATTGACCTGTAGCTGATACATTCATACTTACTTTGGTCTCAAGTCGGTTACCGGGGCTGCCACGTCTGTTGTACACAATAGCGCATACTTTTATTTTTTCTGGCCAGCCACTTTCCCATCTTTGGGTAATACTAGAATAGTATGGCTTGATCGGCACAATCGGCAACCCGGCACGGGTGTGAATAATAGTTGTGATGTACGGATTGTTCGTCATACCACGAGGGATGATCTGATCAGCGTACACAGTTTTAAGTACTTCAGAACCCTTTGTTGCCTGATCTGCGCTTCTATTACCTAAGCCTTCGGGTGTTGTTTGCAAAATCTCTTTATATACTTCCCATCTTACGCGACATTTTTGGTCCCATGAACCACTTGTATACGAATTGTGAAGTTCGGCCGCTCTGTCTACCCATTTCAGTTTTTCGTTTGGCGTTGGTGCTACTTTAAAATTCATTTGATATATCGTATTTATCCAAATACCATGAACATTAGATTTTGTACCTACGTAATCGAAAATTGCACCGTTGTCTTTTGCCCAGATTCTACAGTTGTAACGCGGATTAGATGGTCCGGCTGCAAAGCTTTGATACACAAAGAATCCACCAACGAGTGTGATGATGGCAATAATTGGAAAGGCGCGTTTCCAATTGAATGCTTTGGCTGTTTTTAGCCCACCTACACCGGAGGTAGTTGCAAACTTACCTTCGTCGTCGCGCTTAGGACCTTTTTGTTTTTTGAAACTAACGGATTTACTTAATTTTTTAGACTTGGTTTTATTGATCTCCGAAAGATTGACGCTGCCCTTATCGTTCATATGTTTGCTTCCCTTTGATTTTTTGTTTACTTTTTTCATATTGTTATTTATAGCATAAGCGTGTTACATATACAATAAAAGTAATCTAGATTACTCACAAAGTGTTATTCCCGTCATTCGACTCTGAGGCCTGAACCTCATTGCTCAGACTCGAAAAGCGGATGCGGGAATCTAGTACTACTGTGTCGGTATTATTTGTATAATTTTATCGTTGTTGCCGTTGTCGGTTGTGAGATACATGCTGCCATCTGGGGCCAGCGCGGTTGAGCGAATACGACCAAATTGTGTAAGAATTGTCTTTTCTGACAAAAGTTTGTGGGATGAATCAAAATTCATAATTCTAACGTGCTTGCCTTTCAGCACGGCCATAGCAACGGCATTTTCCCAACTCCCCCACCGTTCGCCCTTTAACTGAGTGGCGCCCGAAGGCGCAATGGTTGGAAACCCAGAAGACCAAACAGCTGATACCGCATCTGGAAATCGAGACAGATCAGTCATTGGTATACCTGCTTCCACATAAGTTACACGTGGCGCCCATCCAAAATTGCCTTTCTGGAGTATATTAATTTCATCATCTCTATCTGAACCATGTTCAACACTATAGCCATATACATCGCCCTCAGGCCGGTCAAATAGTACAATACCTTGTACATTCCTATGACCATAACTAAAAATCCGCGGGTCAAATGGTGGTGACATGTTACCGCTAACAGCCTCGCCCTCACGATTTACATGCAGAATTTT
>DAIUJM010000052.1:0-3638 GCA_036848695.1 Candidatus Saccharimonadota bacterium | reverse complement strand
CTTATCCCTCAGTTTGGGGTAGATTCCCACGTGTTACTCACCCGTCCGCCGCTCGTGTACTCTACACTTATGATTCGATCTTCCCATTCCGCATCTTCCCCGCCAAGGGTCAAATTGGTCTGCTGCGATAATCTTTTAAGATTATCCCGATCAAACACTAAGTGCAGAGCCTTACCGCTCGACTTGCATGTTTTAGGCACGCCGCCAGCGTTCATCCTGAGCCAGGATCAAACTCTCCATAAAAAATCTGTTAAAAACAGATTAAAAGTGTTCAATTCTAACATCAATGAAATACTAACATCTCAAATTATATTCAAACATCAAAAAAATCTTAACGTTGACGTTGCACTACTCAATTTTTAAGTATTACTTCTCCCTGTTTCAAAGCTGTTCTCGCATAAAAAGATCAGACAGACTGGGATCAATTGTATGAAACAACTCCCCTTAAGTCAAGATAGAAATGGCATTTGTTGTAATTTAGGTAACAGAAAAGACAAGTATCGGTACAATAACCCCAATAACAAGCCCTGCAAATACCTCCGCCGGAGTGTGTCCATTGGATTGATGAATAATCATATGCGCCGGCTTACCTTTAAGCACCTTCGGCAACATCATCCGAATTGCCTGACCATGCTCGCCCACTGCGTGTCGAACATTCACTGCATCATACATTACAATTGCAGCCAAAATACAGGCAATGCCAAATTCAGGACTTTTTGTTCCGAGACGGAAAGCTAAAACGGTACACAAAGATACAATAACAGTAGTGTGCGCACTGGGCATGCCACCCGAACGGTAAATATACCGCCAATTCCAATCACCATCTTTGAAACCCTTAATGAAGATCTTAGCGACCTGAGCCATGAGCCAAGCAAAAATTGGAATTACAAAGTAGGCGTAATCACTCAGCAACTGGCGCATTGTCTGCTCCTTCATCTGTTGCATCGGCCTCTATAATCTGCTCTTTAGAAACAAGTGCAATTGAGGCAACGCTGTCGTTTTCGGCAAGGCGCATAATACGAACTCCTTGTGTTGTTCTGCCAAGGCTTGGAATATCTTTCAAGCCAAGACGTATTGTCTGTCCGTTGTTGGAAATAATTATCACCTCTGGGGTTTCATCTGTTAGTGATTTTACAGAAATGAGATTACCAGTCTTTGCATTCACTACCGCAGATCTGATACCTACACCACCACGTTTATGAGGAGAGAACTGAGAAATCTTAGTTCGCTTTCCGTAACCCTTTTCGCTAATAACAAAGATGTTGGAATCTTCTTCAACAATATCCATACCTACAACAACGTCATTCGGTCGAAGTCGCATACCGCGAACACCACGAGCTGTTCTACCCATAGGGCGCACATCGTTTTCGTGGAAGCGAATAGCCTGACCCATAGAGGTTGAGATCACTACTTCATCATCACCAGTTGTTGGTCGAATCCACTTCAGCTCATCACCATCGTCGATCTTGATAGAAATCAATCCACTGGTTCGAATATTGTTATAGTCTTCAAGTTTCGTCTTCTTAACCGTACCTTGCTTTGTAGTCATAAAGAAGTAACCGGTCTTCTGTTTCGGATCGTGTTTGATGACCGCTGTCACCACTTCTTCAGGATGCAATTGTAGCAAGTTAACTGCGGCAACACCCTTGGCATTGAGCCCGGCAGCCGGAACTTCATAGGTTTTTAGTCGGAAGACGCGCCCCTTGTTTGTAAAGAACAACAGGAAGTCATGCGTGCTAGCAAGCACAACATGCTCAATTACGTCTTCTTCCTTAGTAGCCATGCCTCGCTTACCTTTACCCCCTCGGTTTTGACGACGGTACTCAGAAGCCAGACTACGCTTTATGTAGTTTTCTGATGTAACAGTTACTACAACCTGCTCCTCTGGTATCAGTTCTTCATCACTAAATTTGCCCAGCTCTTGAGGTACAATTTTAGTTCGTCGATCATCTCCGTGCTTTTCTTTCATCTCAATAAGTTCATCTTTAACAATCTTAAGAATCTTCTTTACATCAGCCAAGATATCTTCAAGTTTGGCGATCAGTTTTCTTAGCTCTGCAAGCTCATCTTCAATTTTTTGACGTTCGAGACCCGCAAGACTGCGTAGTTGCATGGCCAAAATTGCTCGTGCTTGAACTTCGCTAAGTTTGAACTTTTTCATGAGGTTATTCTGGGCTTCTTCTGTGGTCTGACTAGCACGAATTACAGCGATCACCTCATCAATATGATCAAGAGCAATTGAAAGACCTTCAAGAATATGCGCACGATCCTGTGCTTTCTTCAACTCAAATTCAGTCCGACGACGAACCACCACTTGTCGATGCTTAATATATTCACTAAGCATGTCGTGCAGACCAAGTACTTTTGGCTGGATACCGTCAACTAAAGCCAACATGTTGTAGTGGAATGTAGTTTGAAGTGGGGTGTGCTTATACAGTTGGTTAAGCACCTTCTTGGGGTAAGCGTCTTTCTTGAGATCTATTACAACCCGAACACTACCTCGTGCACTTTCATCTCTAAGATCAGACACACCAGCTATCTTCTTGTCTTTCACCAAGTCAGCTATCTTCTCTATAAGCGATGCTTTATTTACAGCATATGGCATTTCGGTAACTATAATCTGGTGCCGTCCGCGTGCGTTTTCTTCAATATTAGCCACGGCACGTACAACCACACCACCTCGTCCGCCAGCGTATGCTGCACGAAGTGATTCTTTGCCATAAACTATACCGCCGGTTGGAAAATCTGGACCCTTAACAAATTCAAGTAAATCATCGGTTGTTGCTTCTGGGTTATCTATAAGGTGTGTTGTAGCATCTACCAGCTCTGTTAGGTTATGTGGCGGAATATTAGTCGCCATACCAACGGCAATACCCATTTGTCCGTTCAATAATAAATTTGGTACCTTTGCCGGCAAAACAGATGGCTCACGCTCTGAACCGTCGTAGTTATCTCTAAAATCTACTGTATCTTTTTCTAGGTCAGCCAGTAGTTCTGCACCGAGCTTATCCATGCGCGCTTCGGTGTATCGAGATGCGGCCGCTGGATCACCGTCCATAGAACCGAAGTTTCCCTGCCCGTTAACCAACGTATAGCGTAGTTGCCAATCTTGAGCCAAGCGAACCATAGAATCATAAATAGCCATGTCACCATGTGGGTGGTATTTACCCATAACGTCACCAACAATACGGGCACTTTTTACAAACTTAGACCCTG
This sequence comes from Candidatus Saccharimonadota bacterium, assembly GCA_036848695.1. GTDB lineage: Bacteria > Patescibacteriota > Saccharimonadia > Saccharimonadales > UBA7683 > JACKGS01. The sequence goes on along the minus strand of DAIUJM010000052.1, from coordinate 422 downwards.
GTCGCCATCCGTTTTTTTCCATCGCATATAATATGCGACGATGTACCGGCTTCAAGCCATCGCGTACGTCTGGCAATGCGCGTGAGATGATTACACTCATTGAATACTGGAGATATTTGGTCTCCATTTCGTCTTCAACACTATGAACAACTACTGATTTTGAATGCGAATCATTCATCTCTGGCTGAATGATCTCAGGTGTTGTTATATTTTCTTCGTTATTTTCAGTATCCATAACTTACCCCTTAAATATCCAGATCTTCTGTGTTAGCAAACTTGGCTCGAGCTTGAATGAAGTTTTTTCGCAGATCAACTTCTGTACCCATAAGTTTGTTAAATATTGCGTCAGCCTTCTCGCCATCTTCTACACGCACTCGTACCAGTACGCGATTTTCAGGATTCATAGTAGTTTCCCAGAGTTG
>DAIUJM010000051.1:0-3676 GCA_036848695.1 Candidatus Saccharimonadota bacterium | reverse complement strand
AAATACTGCTTATCTTTGCACTTCAAAGTAAAAACAACTATTCTGTAGTTAGTTGTAGGAGGACACATGGAAGAAAGACGCGGTTTAGCAACATATTTTACAGGTGTAGTTCGATTAATTGTTTTCATAATACTTATTATAGTTCTTGTAGTATTTGTGGTCCGCTGGGCTTCAAATCGTCGCGAAGAGCGTAAAGCTGAAGAGGTGGTAAAAACAGCTCAGGAATCTAAAAAAGAAAGCTCAGAAGATGTGTCGAAAGAAACTACCAAAACAGACCGAACCCCGATTGAAACAGGTGACAGCGGTAGTAAAGTAACTCAGGTTCCAAGTGGAGTGGCTGAAAGTGAGGCACCGCTAGCGGCAAACCAACGCGTGCCTAGTGCTGGCATTGGTGAAAGTACTTTACTTAGCGCAGTGGGGCTCAGCGCTACGGCATACTTTTTAGTAAAAAATCGGCAATCTTTGAAGCAGCTCAAATCACTGAGCTAGGTACGTTTTGACATTCGGTCACCAGATGGGGTACAATAAGTGTAATCTTATGGTGCTGGGTTTGTATCTGGTGCCTCAAGAAAATATTTTTTGGAAGGAGTTTTGTTTTACATGACAAAACAAACTATAACTATGGACGATCTTTTAGGAGACGTTCAACACAAGCAACTCGCAACCGGAGAGGTTGTTGAAGCAACAGTATTAAACGTAAAGAAGCACGAAATATGGCTAGATCTCGGTATTAACGGTATCGGCATGGTTCCGCGCCGCGAAATCGGCTATGGTCAACAACTGAATGTTGGCGATCAGGTGGTAGCAAGTGTGGTGGACCCTGAAATTGAAGATGGACAGGCCCTACTTTCACTTCGTCGTGCAGCAAAAGATCGTGGTTGGGATGAGGTTAAGGCCTTGTTTGAAAAAGGCGACACCCTTGAAGTTACTGCTTACGACGCAAACCGCGGTGGTTTGCTTGTAGAGCTTGAAGGTGTTCGTGGCTTCCTACCTGTTTCACAGCTTTCAGCGGAGCATTATCCACGTGTTGGTAGCTCAGACAAAGATGAGATCTTGCAGCGCTTAAACAGTCTAACTAATACACCGCTTCGTGTACGTATTCTAGATGCTGACCGAAAAGCTAACAAGCTTATTTTCAGCGAAAAAGAAGCGATTCGAGAGGATATGCAATCTAGATTTGAAAAGCTTTCTGTTGGTGATGAAGTTAAGGGCGTCGTTACTGGCGTTGTTGATTTCGGTGCTTTTGTAAATGTTGATGGTATTGAAGGTCTCATTCATATTTCTGAGATTTCTTGGGAACGAGTTGAGAATCCTTCAGACTACGTAAAGGTTGGTGATGTTGTTGATGCAAAGATTATTGCAATCGACAAAGATCGTCTTTCACTCAGCATGAAGCAGACCCAAGAAGATCCATGGGCAAAAGAAGCAAGTGCATTCAATAAGGGTGATGTTGTTGATGGAACCGTAACACGTATTACGCCATTCGGTGCTTTCATCCAGCTTAGTCCTGCCGTAGAAGCACTGGTTCACATTTCGGAACTTGGCGAAGGCCAGGGCGCTGATCCTGAAAAACTCTTCAATCTTAATGAAAAGAAGAGCTTTAAGGTACTAGATATTGACCGCGAAAATCGCAAAATTTCACTCAGTCTACAGTAAAAATATGTAAGTTTAACGACCAGAAAGGACGGTAGTCATGGAAGAAAAAGTGATACAAATTGAAAACATGATTACCGTAGGTGATCTGGCCGGTAAACTTGAAATTCCTGTAGCAAGTTTGATTGGCGAGCTGTTTAAGAATGGCATTATGACGACGGTAAATCAGCTGATTGATTTTGATACAGCACAAATTATTGTAGAAGAATTGAAGCTTGGCGTCATACTCGAACGAGACACAAGTGAAGAAGTCAGCGATGAACCAACAAAGTCTACCCGTGGTGATGCTACAACAGCAAATATACGACCGCCGGTTGTAGCAGTAATGGGACACGTGGACCATGGTAAAACAAGCCTGCTAGATGCAATTTTAGATCAAAAAGTAGCAAGTGGTGAAGCTGGCGGAATCACGCAGCATATTTCTGCCTATCAAACTGAACGTAATGGACGCAAGATTACACTACTTGATACCCCAGGACACGAAGCCTTTTCTGCTCTTCGCCAACACGGCGCAAGACTTACCGATGTAGTTATAATTGTTGTTGCTGCCGATGATGGTGTAAAACCACAAACGGTTGAGGCGATAAAATTTGCTCAAAATGCTAAGGCAAAAATTGTAGTTGCACTCAATAAAATTGACAAGCCTGATGCTGATTCAAACCGTGCTAAGCAAAGTTTGGCCGAGGCAGGACTAATGCCGGAAGACTGGGGTGGCGACACAACAGTAGTTGAAGTATCGGCAAAGACAAAACAGGGTGTTGATGATCTGCTAGACATGGTGCTGCTGATGGCAGACATTGAAGAACTAAAGGGTGACAGCGAAGGTTCAGCCGAAGGTATTGTTATTGAAGCGCATTTAGAACAGGGTAAGGGTGCCGTAGTTTCCGCATTGATTGAACACGGTCAATTGCATAAAAGCGACTTCATTGTTGCCGGTACTACCTACGGACGCATTCGAACGCTAGAGGATTGGGCGGGCAAACCAATTGTTGCAGCCGGATCATCTACTCCCGTACGACTTACTGGGTTTAAAGAACCACCACAATTTGGTGATTATATTAGTGTCGCTCCAAATGAAAAAGTTGCTCGTGACCGCGCAGAAAGCGCAAAAAGCCGTAAAGTCACTGGAAAATTAAACATGACGAGCAGTGATTTAATCGGATTGATCAACAAGAATGCACAGCTACAAGAAGTGCCGGTTATTATTAAAGCCGATGTTCAGGGATCGCTTACATCTATTACCGATAGCCTGCGTCTACTTGAAAATGAAGAGCTCAAGATGCATGTTATTGGTTCAGGAGTGGGAAGTATTTCTGAAAGTGACGTACAGATGGCTGCTACAAGTAAAGCTTTGATTTATGGATTTAACGTACCGACCCAAACGACAGTTAAAAAGCTGGCAGAACGTGAAAAAGTGTCAATTCGTGAATTCGAAGTTATCTACGAACTACTTGATGATGCCAAGTCTGTACTTAGCGCTTTACTAACACCAGAAATTAAAGAAACAGAACTTGGAAAGCTTATTATCCGAGGCGTATTTAGAACCACAAAAGATGAAATTATTTGTGGTGGCGAAGTGACAAAAGGTAAAGTTGAACCTGGTTCGAAGGCGCGTGTTGTTCGAGACAAGGAACTGCTTGGTGAGGTTGAAGTTACTAAAGTACAGCGCCAGCAAGCAGAGGCAAAAGAAGTCTTTGAAGGTGAAATGTGTGGGCTTTCGCTTAAACTCACCAAGAAGATTGTGCTTGAAGAAGGCGATCGATTAGAATTCTACAAGAGCGAAGAAATCCAACGCACCCTCTAGTTTGTGTTTATTGGGTTCGGTAAAAGCTACTGTTTTCGTCATCCCGGCGGAGGCTGGGATCCAGTCAACGTACTCTGGCTTGTCATCCTGAACTTGATTCAGGACCCAGTATAATAAAAGCAATTTCTCTTTTTTCATCACTTTTGTCAGCAAAAGTAATACAAAACTGCCACCTAGGTTCAAAAAGCACGATGGTCGCCAGAAGCTTTTCTTCTCTGT
>DAIUJM010000050.1:0-3869 GCA_036848695.1 Candidatus Saccharimonadota bacterium | reverse complement strand
ACGCTGTGGTGTTGATTCATGTTGTATATTTCCATTGTCCAGCGGTTAATGTATCCTGGATCTCCCCATCCTGCATCTAAACAAACGGCAACACCATTACGTCCCCACGTACTGCGGGCTTGCATGGTGCTTGTTCCGGGTGCTTTGATACCAATAAATTCATGGGTGTGAGCTAGAATTCGTTCGCCTGGGCGCATGACGATAATAAGGTGATCTTCAGGTATATTTGCAAAAAGTTTTAGCCCGTTTTCTTCACACCACTGCCGGTGAGTTCTTGCCTGCTGGGCTTCGCCGAAATGGCGATAGACGGCATGTTCGTCGAAGGGGTTATAAATGCTACGGTGCGTGTCGCGGTCGGTGCGGTAATACCATTCACCAAGCGTAACATCTACGCTAATGCCGTTAATGTTTTCTTCAATATACGGGTAAAAGACTATATGTCCGTCGTTAATAGCCTGTTTAATTTGTGTATTACTGTAGACCCCCATAACACCTCCATGTTTCGCGGGCCCACCTCCGCTTTACTAACCCTATAATAGCATTGAATTAGTAAATGATGCTACAAATCAAAAAGACGTTCATGGCGGAACGTCTTTTTGCTATGAATCGTAGTAATTAAACTTCGCTGAGAGCGATGTTTACGCTTGGACCCATCGTTGTGGTCATGGTGACCTTCTGTAAGTAAGTGCCTTTTACGCTTGATGGTTTAGCGTCTGCGATGGCGCGAAGTACTACTTTTGCATTTTCCGCAATTTGTTCAGGCTTGAAGCTGACTTTGCCAACTGCAAGGTGAACGATTGATTGTTTATCAACACGGAACTCTACCTTACCAGCCTTTGCTTCTTTTACTGCATCAGCAACCTTGGCTGTTACGGTACCGCTTTTTGGATTTGGCATAAGGCCTTTTGGACCTAGAACACGTGCGTACTTTCCAAGTTTCGCCATAAGTTGCGGTGTCGCAATAAGAACGTCAAAGTCTAGCTGTTCTTTGTCGAGTAACTGCAAGAACTCGTCCTCACCAACAATATCGGCACCTGCTTTTTTTGCAGCTTCATGCTGATCTGCTGGAGCAAATACAGCAATACGTAGTGTTTTACCAGTACCGTGTGGCAAGGCAACAGTAGCACGGATGTTTTGATCTGCCTGGCGTGGGTCAACACCTAGGTTAATGTGTAGCTCTACGCTAGCATCAAACTTTACAGTGCTGGTTTTCGGCAAGACTTCAGATGCTTCTTTAAGCGTGTACTGCTTTGAACCATCAACAAGTTCGGCAACTTTTTTGTAGCTCTTGCTGCGTCGTTCAAGTTTAGTACGTGCTTTTGGCGCTGGACCCTTTTTTACAGTCACTTCTTCATGTTCGCCAGTATGCTGTTTTTCAATCTTTTCAGATTTTTCTTCAGCTTCTTTAAGGCCTTTTGCGCTGCGCTTGCCGGCTTTGGCTGGAACAACTTTGTCATTCTCTGGCTTGACCAGAGAATCTAGTTCATTTTGTGTGCCTCCGGCACTACTTGTTTTACTGGATTCCCGATCAGAGTCGGGAATGACAGCTCCAGAAATAGCTGTTTCGATTTCAGCAATAGTATTTTTTTCAGAAACCTCTAAATTGAGTTTCTGCGCCTGTTCTAATAATTCTGCTTTCTTTGCCATGATGGCTCCTTCTTGCCCCCGTAGCTTTTTAGCGGTGGAGGGTTTGTGGTTCAAACGGCTTTCGAGGCCTCCCACGTTAATTATTTAATTGCTAACTGTTGCAGACTCAGGTGTACGGTTTATACTTGCTTCGCGCTGGAAAATCTTCATAGCACGTTCAGTAACTTCTGCCCAGTCTTCAGCATCGCGGTTCGCCCATAGACCAGACGTTGCTATACCCAGTATAACTTCTGCTTCGGTAACTGAGCCTTCGGAACCCGGAACGAGTTCATTAATTGCTGCTTGTACATCAGCTGGATCAACTTCGTCTATAGACTGCGATTCAATGTATGAAATTGCAGAAATTCCTTCAGGGATAGTCATGACTAGCCTTCTACCTCTACGCCCATTGAACGGGCTGTACCGGCAATTACTTTTTTTGCAGCGTCAATATCGTTTGCGTTCAGATAGTTCATCTTCTTTTCTGCAATCTCAGTTAACTGCGCGTCGGTAATTTTACCAACTTTTGTTTTGTGAGATTCGCCAGAACCTTTTTGAATTCCTGCAGCTTTTCGAATAAGATCGTCTGCTGGTTCACCAATAACGGTGAAGTCAAAAGTTCGGTCGTCGAAAATTCTCAGGTGAACAATAACGTCTGAGCCCATCATATCTTTAGTCTGGTCGTTAAACGGATTAATGAAATCCATCATGTTAAGACCGTACTGACCAAGAGTTGAACCTACTGGAGGTCCGGCACTGGCTTTACCAGCTGGTATGCGAAGTTTAAGATTCGCGGTAACTTTTTTTGCCATAGAGAAAATCCTTTCAGGATTTTTAATTTACAATTATCATTTTACAATTATCATTGAATGAAGCAATGTTCAATGTTCAATTGTCAAAAGTAAGTGCGTAACGGATGTAATTATACCACACTAGCTATATTTCTGTCTAGGTGTGTTCTAGCATTTCCATTTCAGCATCGTGCATTTTTTTGAATTTACGAAAAGAATTTATGATCATTGTAGTGCCCACAATAAACACATCTTGTCTAGTGATGGGATATAACAAATGAATCTCTGGGTTACTCGCCGATAAAATTAGGATAGTTCCACTCAATAAATTTATAACGCCACTTCTAGTGTGACTATTGGATTGTATCTGTAATTCGGAGATAGATGACTCTCTATTGTCTACAGTATTCGATTCCGTATAATCGTAAGATTTGCGATGATCATCCCAACTAGGAGTAAAGCTGGCGGGACTACTCATGGGTCTAATCAGACTTTTTTGACTTGGAGGGCGTCGAGTTCTACTGGTGTTTCTCGGCCGAACATACTTACGAGTACTTTAAGCTTACCTTTGGCGGCGTCAATTTCGTTGATGGCGCCGTCGAAGCTCTTGAATGGACCATCGATGATATTTACTACTTCACCGATCTTAAAGTCGATCTTGTGTTTTGGATCTTCAGCACCCATTCGTTTAAGAATTTTGCTGATTTCATCATCAGAAACCGGTGAAGGTTCGGTGCCTGAACCTACGAAGCCAGTGACGTTTGGTGTATTGCGAACAATGTACCATACATCTTCACCCATCTTCATTTGTACAAGTACGTAACCCTGGAAGATCTTCTTTTCAACAACTTTTCGTTTGCCGTTCTTAATCTCGATCTGTTTTTCTTTCGGTACAATTACGTCGAAGATCTTATCTGCCATATCTAAGCTTTCAGCGCGCTGCTTAATGCTGTCTGCAACTTTTTCTTCGTATCCACTGTAGGTGTGGATTGCATACCATTGTTTGCTTGAATCGTATCGTTTGCTCATAATAATTCCTTATATCTCTTTCGTTTACTTCATAAATAATTGTCGAGCTAGTTTATCAAACACAAAATCGAGTGCCTGTATGAGCGCTGCGAATGCGAATGAAAAAACAATCACTGTAGCTGTAAGCTTCCAGGCAGTTTTTCTGTCTGGCCATGTTACTTTTTTAAGTTCCTTGAATGAGCTTACAAAGTAGCCACGGAACGGTGATCTAAGAATTGTTCGGCGTAAAAACTTCCACAACTTACTACTGCGTACCGGCTCGGTAGCATTAGCTAAGAATCCACCGATTGGCTTCAAAACAGACTGTTTGAATGAAAACTTGGCTTTCTTTGGCTGTTTTGCTTCTTTTTTGCCCACAATTACTCCTTATTAACAACTAAAAAAGAGCCTATTTGGCTCGCTTAAGTCAAGTATAGCAGAGAG
>DAIUJM010000049.1:0-3971 GCA_036848695.1 Candidatus Saccharimonadota bacterium | reverse complement strand
TGACAGCGGTTCGTCCTGGCTCACGTCTTTACTATTCTAATAATTACGAACACTACTATTCGTTTGGGTCTGACACTACGAATACAGCGCTTCAAGCGACAAGCCTTGTTTTTGAAAAGCCGTAAAACTTAACCTATCTAAATATTCGGTCCCATAAACTTGGGGCAACGCTCGGAAGCGGGTTAGAAGCATTTGTAGCAGTTGGTGTATTGGTATTTGTGGTCGCTGCACTTGGGCTTGGGTCAATTTGCTCAGCCTGAACAATCAAGCGGTTCACGTTGGTGCCGGGAGGATCACAGGTAAACAATGTAACGGTTGGCTTCGACGTTGACGCTAATGCGGAAACATCAGTTGGAGATATAATCTTTTTTGCCACGGTAATTTTGTATGTATAACGCTTGCCGTTGAAATTTAGGTATAAGATGTCACCGACGTCTAGACGCTTGAGGTTTACGAAAACATATTTATACCCACCCGCATTAAAAACATTATTGCTGGAGTGTCCACCAATTACTACATTTCCTTTAGTGCCTGGGTTTGCGGTTGAGCCAAGTCTCACAACTCCTCGTTCTAGCGCTTTTTGGTAACTCGCTTCATCTACGCGTGGTTCGTCGTATACAACTGGTACTTCAACACCAATTTTTGGAATGATGATTTTTGGTTCAGGTCCAACTTGTGCATTGGCATTGGGTTCTACAATCACTGGTGTTGTAACTATACTCCCGGGTGTCACATACTGCTTGACCGCGCCGACAATCACCTGATTGTAATTTAATAGCAGAAACGCTCCCCCAACGCTAAAAGCTGCAATTAGGGGTTTGAAGTGGGTGCTCGATTTAATTCGGTGAGATTGCTTTTCTACTGTAGTGCGAATTTTATGACGTATTTCTTTGGCTACTTTTTCGTTTTCAGGTTCAACCGCCTGCGCATGTTGGTGAGCCTGGGAAGTAGCTTGTTGATGAGCCTCGGCTTCAATCTGGCCTTTTTGCTGTTGCCACCAACCGGCGTAGTATCTGTAAAAATATTGATGGTAATACTGTTGCCAGGCGTTATGATATCTTTGCCAATCGTAAGGTTCGTCACGCATGGTGGTAGTGTGCTGTTCTGTCCGCTGGTTCACTGGCGGTGCGATCACATGATTTTCTGAGCGATTCATGATTGTAGGTTCAGCAGGAGTTTGGTTGGGCTCGCCTTCTTCTTTATATACTCGTTCTAAACGATGTCGAGCAATTACTGCGGCCCGTTCATTGTCGGTTGGAATTTGGGTTTGACCATGCCGAACCGGCCACTCAATTGGTGGACGCTGAGTATGAGGTCGAGAGCTTGGTGTTCTCTGCCCTGTCGGTGCTGGCAATCTTGAATCATCCATAGTTACGGTCGTGCTTATCTACAGATAATAGTGTACAATTATTACGCGTTATTGGCTAATGTCAGTACCGTAGTTTTTTATAAATTTGTCTCAATTTGATGGACGAGTGGCGGAATTGGTATACGTTATTTAACATTTTGTGCCGCGGTGGTGGAATTGGTAGACACGTCAGACTCAAAATTTGATGTCCTTAACGGACGTGCCGGTTCAAGTCCGGCCCGCGGTACCAAATGTTAAATAACCCACGATCTATATATGATCATGACGCATAAATGCAGTAAACTGCCATCCTATGAACAAAATCGTGTTCCTTCGGGATTGAGGGTTCAAGTCCTTCCTCGCCCACCACATCGAGATAAGTGTGGTTCACCCTGTCAATCGACGGGTGTCATGTCGGTTGACATGGCAATTCCAGTCCGGCCCGCGGTAGCAGAAATGTTTAAAGTATAGATTGTTTTGAATTCAAGTTACATTAATTCAAGAGATAAGCTAAATCACTCGTCGGATACCACTCGAAGCTTTCTGTGTCCGAAGTTGATGCAGATAACTGCGCCACATGTAATCGAGAGTTACCTCGTCATCTTTAGCAACAGCTTCGTGAAGATCTTTTGCCGTAGCGTTACGATCTCCTGTGAGCATTTCCGGAGTCATGACAATAATGTTTTTTACATATTTATTAATAATTGTGTCAGGTTGACCACTACTCTTTACTTGTATTTTCCAGCGTCTTCTATCAGTTCTATAAATTAAATCGTATCCTGTATATTTTCCGAATGAACTACTAGTGTCTTCCTTTTGTGTTGTAAGCCGGGCATATCTGCCAACTCCATGTCTGGCTATTCCGTACCAAGCAAGGTTGTGTACGGCAGTTTCTGTGCTAGCGCCAAGGCCTTCGCCTCGTGTAAATTTTCCGTTTAACGACAAAACTTGTGCGCTTAGTGATTGTGCGTTTTCCCAAGCGGCGGCAGCATAGTCTTGTGGTCTGTAGTTCATTACTAATGCCTCGATAGGCTCTACCCCTGTTGCTACAGTAGCATCAAGTAGTGTCTCGGGACTGCAGATTTTTTGTGTAGCAATTTTTCCTGCGAGACCACTAATAAAGTCTATACGTTCTTGCATAGATAAACCTTCGCCAAAGAAGGCGGTCGTTAGGAGCTCGTCACTCAAAGCCATAATGAAAACTATACCATAAAATATGACTAAAATCTATACCAGAATCAGAGCAGGTTCTATCGCATAATCGCTGAGAATTTTTGTTTTAGTTTAGCTACTTTCGGGTTGATAATAATTTGGCAATATGCCGCTTCTGGGTGATTATTAAAGTAGTCTCGATGGTAGTTCTCGGCTTCGTAGAATGTAACTAACTTAGTAATTTGGGTTACAATTTTTGCTGGCCATAGTGGTTGGCCGTCATGCTGTAGTGATTTTTCTGAGATTTTCTGTTGTTCTTCGCTTTGATAAAAAATTGCAGATCGATACTGCGCACCTATATCTGCACCCTGCTGGTTCAGGGTTGTAGGATCGTGAACGACCCAGAATATTTGAAGTAGTGTTTGAAGCGAAATTTCGCTGGGGTCGTATTCTATTTTCACAACTTCAGCATGACCAGTTGTACCGGTGCACACTTGTTCGTAAGTAGGGTTTGGTACAGTGCCTCCCGTGTATCCATTGGTTACGGTTTTAACGCCTTTAACCCGTTGATATACAGCTTCTAGGCACCAGAAACACCCTCCACCAAGCACAATTGATTCAGTGTTCATTCTCCTATTTTACCAGGTAGCTGGAATGCGTCAGGGATTCTAGGGGTTCTGTAGGGTTCCAGGTTTGATAGCAGGCGGCGATTGTTGCAAGTGGTAGTCGCCAGTGTGGCGGTTCGGATGTTTCGTGTGGCGATTTGGTGGTGCTGATTACTCCGTTTACTGCTGTAATATATTGGTTTTGGTGTAGTACAACGAGCGCCACTGGATGCGCTGTGGTGAAATCATGTAGAAATTCTACAAGTTTTACTAGATCCATACTAAAAACGAGAGGTTGGCTACTACCGAAATTCTTTATTAGTTTCTGTAGCTGAGCAAAACTAACGACCAGTGTAGTATCTTCACGTTCTAGCATTGTTTGAGGTGCGTTTGAAAGTATGTCTACCGCATCTCTAGTAATAACTACTTGCCCGGTGTATGATTTCAGCAGTTCTTCGAATAATATGGCAGTCTGCGAATTGCGTCCGACATCGCCAGGAAGTAGCAATGTATCTGCCCACTGGGCATAGCCCAGGAGTTCGTGTATTCCTTCTTTAGAAAACTCTCCACTTGTGGTGCTGGGTAGAAAAACGGCATCAGTAAGAGTTGCGCCTACAAGTTTTTTTGTTTTATCGGGGAGGGTAATTTTTGCAGCTCCGATGCCTGTTTGCAGGGCAAGTTCGTAGCTTTTTGCTGGCGCGCCAAGCGCGTGAACGTTGCCGCCAACAATTAAAAGTCGACCGGCTTGATCGCGCCGTTCTGGCTTATTCCATTCCAGCTCTTCAAAAAGTGGTTTGGTCCCCTGTCGTTTCCAGTATTCTTCAGGCATTTTGCATAAGTCCTATTGTTCACCTTCTGAATCAGTG
>DAIUJM010000048.1:0-4058 GCA_036848695.1 Candidatus Saccharimonadota bacterium | reverse complement strand
TCGTCCAGCATGGCTGTACATCAAACAGTACCGCTGTCTGATCTGTAAGTCTAGCTTAATTATAGATTTACTTTTACACCATTCGAGAAGGCGCTATCATGCAGTTCCGCACTCACTGGTGTTTGATCTTTTGGTAGATCGAATACGATCACACCGCTCACGCTGTTGCCTGGGTTGATATCGTTGTACCAGGTGCTCGCTGTGTCGGTTGAGTTATACATAGTTGCCGTATCATCAGCTGAGTATTCTTGCCCAGCTGCATTGAACAGCTTCTGGTCTGATGAGAGCAGACTTTGTTTTTCGTCACCGATATTCTTAATAGTAAGATCCATCAGGCAGTACTGACCTTGAGCAGTTTTGGTTAAATACTGGTTTGTGCCAACCGAAGCCTTGCCACAAGTCACACTTTTGACGGTGAATTCGAACTTGCCATCACGAGCTGGCTCACCAACTTTGGCAACCGTCTCTTTGTCCTCAGTTTTTACGCTTGAGCCTGAGCCAGTACTCGCACTCTTGTTTGAGTCACTGCCACCACCAGCGGCACTGACGATCACGCCGAGTACGATGAAGCCGAGAATTACAGTTAATATTTTGTGTCTTTTGAACCAATTTCCTTCTTTTGGTTGTTTCATATAACCTCCTTGGTTATTAAGTTGTTTTAATAATCCAGGAGACTATACAAAAATGGACAGCCACGCTGGACTGTCTAGATCCCAAGCTAGCCGTTAAGCCAACTCTTTTATGCGCAGCTGCCCATTAATATGGCTTAACACGCACAAAGGATCGTGCAACGAACTAACTTGGTATCTAGACATCTTGAAGTATACCGTATCCCAGAGGTGGTAGCTAGCCCATAAGCCTTGTCCAACCTCCTCCTGAACCAAAGCCACTATCAGAACCCCAAAAGCTTCTTCGAGTTCGCCCTGTCATCCGATCCCATTCTTTTCGTGGTAAGAACTGAATTGATGGCTGGTTGTCAGAAGAGGTGCTCTTGAAGGCTAGAAGCGCCATCGTAAAAGCATCAACTAGGTCGTCATGCTTCTCAACACCAAAGCCTACCAGCTGCTCAATAAGCCGTTCGCATCCTATTTCGGGGAATAGCACTTCTCCAGAAGTTATCATATGAGCAACCATACTCAGTCGAGCCCGCTTGTCTCCATTTGGTGTAATCCCGCTCACATCGAGCCCCTCGATTTCAAGTTGTTGAACAACCGCAGCCTGGTAGCCGACCTGTTCAACATATAGCTTTGGATTACAGCCGTATGAATTATGAAGATCCTTTAAGGTCGTAATAGTATTAGGAAAGCTCATCCGCTTATTGATTGGATTAGGCAGAACATAGATCCTTCGTTTGCTACCAGTCCCTCGAGCTCGAAATGTCACAATGGCTGTGTAGTCAGCTTTATCTCGCTCGGAAATAGCAAGATCTACGCCAACAAATGTTCGCTGGAACTCGTCACGTAGCCGCATTGGTATTTCAGGATAGTGGTGAAGCATCTTTCGAGTAATGATCTGCTCGTCATCAGCCACGAGATGTAGCATATATTCTCGTTCCCAGGTGATTGGGTTGGCGACACGCTTCTTAAGCCTCTCAACAGCAGGTTTATCAGGAAAGCGATCTAGCCATAACGGAGTGCCGTTCTTATTGACTAACGGATACTCTACAAATGTGCCGCTGCGAGTTCCATCCTCAATCCCAGCTTTGAGCCGCATGATGAGAGAGTCTTCATGAAGAAGGTTGCCGACAGTAATAAACTTTGTTTTCTCACTGCCTAGTGGTATCAGCTCACCAGTGAACCAATCAAAGGTCTTATGGCGAGATTCCCGAGTTTTCACCGAGTTAGTGTCTTCTACGTCATCAGCGATGATAAGATCCGGTCGATGTTGACCAGAGCGAAGCCCACGCACACCTTGCTCGCGTGATACAGCAATAATGCGGGCATTGAACTTCGGCAGGTTAATTGCGCTGATACCGGTTTCGTTCGTTTCTTCTTGGTAAGGGAAGAAGTCCTTAGCGATTAACTCGTTTGTTTCAATTTCGTTTGCAATGTTTTTTAGGTGTTGCTGTGCCTGACTCTGCGTTTGACTGACGATTACAACATACTTCTTCTGCATCGATCCCATGACCGCCCAGAGTGGCAGTGCAGTGGTAATGATTGTTGATTTACCAGATGAGCGGAAGGCGAGTACTATGAGGTGCTCAACCTCGTCGTCACTAGCAAGTTGAAACATTTCCTTTTGAAAATCTGCCGTAGCAAATTCAATATAGTGGCTAAAGTACAAGTGAAAGAACCAGTAAAAACTGTTGCCTCCAATTGTTTGGCGCACGGCACTATCTTTGCGAATTTTATCCCATTCTAAATCACTCAGCTTATTTTCCATCTTGATCCTCCTCGTTGTCTTTAAGTCCAGCCAGGGTAAGCGCCCGGCTGATTAATTGTTCTTGTTCAGGCGTTAGTTCCTGCATTTCATGTTCGACATGTGCATCCACTTTCACTCGAGTTTCGTACGATTTGTGATGGTGCTTTAGCCAAAAGGTAATGGCCGACATGTTGCGGTCTTTAATAGCATTAATCAGCTGCGATTCGGCTAGGTCGTTAATCCTACCAACACTAAGTTCAATCGTTTCGTCACAAGCTTCGGCAAAAGCTTCATCTTCTTTTCGCCACCGATAGTAGGTCGAGCGAGGTAAGCCGATCTGCTTACACGCCGCCTCAACGATCGGCGTTTTAGCGAGCTGGGCTAACAGCTTCTTTTTATCCTGTTGCTGGTTCCTGCTCATAGCTTTACTCGTTTCTCGCCAGTCAGCTTTTCCCACCGCTTCAACGCTACTTCGGCATAGACAGGAGACTTCTCCATGATGTAACAGCGACGCTTTAATTTAGTGGAGGCCATGAGCGTAGAACCCGATCCGCAGAACGGTTCAACGACGAGATCACCTCGTTTAGTTAAGACCTTGATGTAGGGAATTAGAATCAGCAGTGGCTTAGTGCCAAAAATCACGCCTTGGCCAGAGTGCTTCTCGTCCTCGGCTGTATGCTCAATGAAATCAGTCGGAATGAATCTTTTGCCTTTTTCGTGTGACTCCCATTGCGGTTTACCCGAAATGGCATACAGGGCAGTTTCGTATTCTTCTTGAAGCCCATCCGGTTCTTCTTCCTGATTAATCTTAACCGTACCGCTGGCACCAACCATAGCGATGTCGTGTTTGGAGAAGAACTTATACTTGGACGCGAAGTTTTGATGACGGTTTGCTAAGTGCCAGACAATCATGTTCTTAACTTTCCAGTATTTCTCCATCTCACCCCAAATGGTGCGAAGGTTTTTCCAGTTCTCGTACACAATAATAGAGAAGTCGGGTTTGGCATGTTTTGCGATATTGGCCATCCAGAGTTCGGTAAAGTCATCAGGGAGTTCTTCCGTTTCAAGGTAACGACGATTCTTTTTGGCACCAAAGCCAGTGACTGGCTTGCCACCACGCTTGGCGTGAAGGTAGTCAAGAATGTAAGGCGGATCAGTCATGCACATGTCGGCCTGTTCGCCGTTCATGAGCTTATCGAAGTCCTCGGCAATCGTACTGTCACCACACATAAGACGGGACTCCCCGAGCTGGTAAACGTCACCCTTTTGGACAGTAATCTTAGTGATATCGAGTTTCTTGAGCTCTTTTTCAAGGTCAAACGAGTCGGGTTCATCCACGTCGATATCGAAGATCGAATCGAGTTCCTCGCTATCAAAACCAACATCTGCAAGTAATGATTCATCGAACTCAGCCAGTATTTCGTAGTCCCAGTCACCCTGATTTTTATTAAGGCGCAAGTTCAACTCACGCTCTTTGGTCTCATCAGGAATATCTAGATAAACTACGGGCACCTCTTTGAAGCCCATATCTTTAGCTACCTTCAAGCGAAAGTGACCACCGATCACGATGTTCTTACGTTCTTTTGAACTGTTAACGAGAAGGGGATCAACTAAGCCAAAACGCTTAATGCTCTCAGTTAAGCCATCAATTGCCGACTGATCCCACTTCCTCGGGTTATATGTACTGGCCTTAAGCG
>DAIUJM010000047.1:0-4176 GCA_036848695.1 Candidatus Saccharimonadota bacterium | reverse complement strand
GAAATCGTCTCGAAATAGTTCTCCGACTGATGTATAGTAGAGAGGTTATTTTCTGTATTTGTAAGAGAGGGAAGAGTTTTTCATGAAGAAGATGCTGACTAAAATTTTCGGTGACCCGCAGGCCAAGACTGTTAAACGACTAAAAAAACAGGTGCTTGCAATCAACGAACTAGAGACTGTTTACGAAAAGATGAGTCTCGAAAAACTTGCCAAACAAACTGAAGAGTTTAAGAAACAGCTGAAAGAAAAGAAGTCGCTAGACGACATTATGCCGCACGCTTTTGCGGTTGTTCGTGAAGCTTCAAAACGCACACTAGGCATGCGTCACTTCGACGTGCAACTGATTGGTGGTATGGCCCTTCACGAAGGAAACGTGGCAGAAATGAAGACTGGTGAAGGTAAAACATTGGTGGCAACTGCTCCAATCTATCTGAACGCACTCACAGGTAAGGGTGCTCACGTTGTAACCGTGAATGACTACCTAGCTCAGCGTGATGCTGGCTGGATGGCTCAGGTGTATCACGCCCTTGGACTTTCAACGGGTGTTATTGTTGCTGATCAGTCGTTTATTTTTGACCCTGAATTTATTAATAAGAACCACGTAGATGAACGCATGCAACATTTGAAGCCGTGTACTCGAAAAGAAGCTTACGGTGCTGACGTTACATACGGTACCAATAACGAATTCGGTTTCGATTATCTGCGCGACAACATGGTTAATACTGTTGAAAATCTTCGCCAGCGTGAACTAAATTTTGCCATTGTAGATGAAGTGGACTCTATTTTAATTGATGAAGCACGGACACCGTTGATTATTTCTGCCCCATCCGTAGATAGCGGCTCTGGCTATGCTATGTTTGCCGAAGTAGCACGCAAGCTAACACCAGAAGATTACGAACTAGACGAGAAACGGCGTAGCGTAGCACTGAACGATCATGGTGTTGAAAAAGTGCAAAAGCTACTCAAAATTAATAATCTTTACGACCCAGAACACATCCGTTTGATCTACCATATGGATCAAGCGCTCAAAGCGCAAACATTATTCCGACGTGAGAAGGAATATGTAATCACCAAAGAAGGTGAAATTGTTATTGTTGATGAATTTACTGGGCGCCTTATGCACGGACGACGCTACAACGAAGGTTTGCACCAGGCAATCGAGGCTAAAGAAGGTGTAGAAGTTCAACAAGAAAGTATGACGCTGGCAACCATTAGCTTCCAGAATTACTTCCGTTTGTACGACAAGCTTTCTGGTATGACTGGTACGGCATCTACCGAAGCAGAAGAATTTAATCAGATTTATGGAATTGATGTTATTGAGATTCCTGCTAATAAGCCAATTGCTCGTGAAGATCGAACCGATCGAATTTATAAAACTGAAATAGGTAAATTCAAAGCCTTGATTCAGGAAGTTAAAGAGCTGAATAAAAAAGGCCAACCAGTCTTAATTGGTACAGTGTCGATTGAAAAGAACGAACTGCTTTCACGGCTTCTAACTGAAGCTAAGGTGAGTCACCAGGTTCTTAACGCTAAGAACAACGAAGGTGAAGCCGCGATTGTAGCAAAAGCTGGTCAAAAAGGTGCTGTAACGCTTGCAACCAACATTGCCGGACGTGGTACCGATATTGTGCTTGCTGAAGGCGTGCGTGAACTTGGTGGACTTGTAGTGCTAGGTTCGGAACGTCACGAATCTCGCCGTATTGATAACCAGCTTCGTGGACGCTGTGGACGTCAGGGTGATCCTGGTATGACACAGTTTTACGTAAGCTGTGAAGATGACCTAATGCGTATTTTCGGTGGTGATCGCATAGCCTCGCTTATGGAACGTCTTGGCGTAGAAGAAGATCAAGCCATTGAAAACCGAGCAGTCAGTAAGACACTTGAAAACGCTCAGAAGAAGGTTGAAGGTTATAACTTTGATACCCGTAAGAATGTTGTGCAATACGACGATGTAATGAACCGACACCGAAAAGCCGTTTATACCATTCGCCGTCGCGCGTTAATGGCTGAAGACATCAGCAAGCAAATTAAGTTGATGGTTGAGCAAGAGGCTGAAACCTGGGCTCGAATTACCCCCCTGGACACTAAAGAATTCTACCGAGAGCTACATGCTACACTACCGTTTAACGAAAAACAGCTGAAAGATCTGAAGACAACCGAAGACGAGAAAGAACGAGTCAAACGATTTAAAGAATACGCCTACGAAATCTATGTTGACCGTGAAGAGGCGCTTGGAAGCGACCTAATGCGCCAAGTTGAGCGAGAAGCTTTGATGCAAGTACTAGATCAACTGTGGATGGAACACTTGGAAAACATGGAACACCTGAGAAGTGGTATCGGTTGGCGTTCAATTGGTCAAAAAGATCCATTGGTAGAATACCGCCGAGAAGGCCAAACTTTGTTTGAGCAGATGCAAGCAACGCTGAGAAGTGAAGTTGTGCGCGCACTCAGTCACTTGCAGCCACACCAAATTCAGCAAGTTGTTGAGACGGAGCTCACAAAAATGGCTCGTCAGTCAACTGACAATGCCAACCAAATTACAACCGGTGTTGCTTCGAGCGCCGAAGATTTTGAAGGCACTGTTGTCAAACGGGTGAAAGTGCCTGCAACTAAGACGAAAGATTCCATTAAAAAGAAGCGTAAGGCTCAACGCCAAAACCGTAAGAGTCATCGTTAGAACCGCTTTTTAAATACACATTGACTATGTCTGAGCTGGCTGGTAAAGTCGAGTCATTATGAAAACGCTATTGCTTACAAAAATTCGCTTGAGTTGGTACTTTATGTTTTTTGCCGTCGCATACTTTATTGCCCTGGGGTTAATACCACGCTACACATTTGAGCCGGCAACATTGGCACTGTTTTCAGTAAACTCATTCCTGTATGGTTTTTATATCTCACCGGTATTGGCAGCCCAAAAAGCGCGAATAGAAGATCTGCACCGTATTGTTCGGGCCGAAGCGAATGCTGTTTTTGCAATGGTCTTATCGACAAAGAAGATGCCCAAGGCCCTGCGTACTAGCTTCCAAGACACATTTACACAGTACTTAAAGCTTTCCGCAGCAGAGAAACATAAAGCAGCCGAGGATACGTACGAAGAGCTCATTAGTCGCTGCGTTGAGTACAAGGGCGAATCTCATGAAGATGTAGATAAGTTGTTAGACAAAGTGGTTGCAAACCAGCAGAATCGCACAAACATGACGATGCAAATGGCCAACAAGGTCTATAGTAACGAATGGATGATTATGCTTGTGTTGTTTTCTATTACACTAACGTTCATATTACTTATTGATACTGGCTCGGTTATAGCGATACGAGTAGTGACCGCTCTGCTTGCAACGGGTCTCACAATGTTGATGATAAACCTAATTAAGTTGAATACTCTGACGCATAAAAAAGCCCGTTCTGTATGGGAGCCGCTAAAAACACTCATCGAAACTCGATACTACAGAATCGACTAGTTTTACCTAGAAGATTAACCGTAAAACCTGTAAACTAGGTGCATATGCAGCATAAAGTAAAAGAAGTTCGTTTAAAAAACGGTGTAACCGGGTTGCTGATTGACGTCCCACAGGCACAGGTAATGAATTACGATTTCAGTCTTCGTGCGGGCTACTATCTGGCTGAAGAAGGTAAGTGGGAAACACCTCACGTAATGGAACACCTCCTTTGTGGGGCTAACCAAAAGTATCGCAAAGCACGTACTTTTGAAGCTGAAGTGAAGAAGAACGGTGCGTATACTAATGCATACACTAGCACATACAACGTGGGCTACGTAGGCGAGTGTGCTGATTTTGAATGGGATCGTATTTTAGATTTACTTCTTCTTTCAATAAGCCAACCAATGTTCTTGCAAGAAGAATTTACGGCTGAAATGGGAAACGTACGCGAAGAGTTAACTGGGTATCTTACCAACTATTTTCGACAGCTTGGCGTAGCGCTATCTGAGCGTGTTGGATTCCTGGTCACAAGTGACCGAAAGCGCCTGAGTGGTTTGAAAGATTTGACAATAGATGACGTCAGAAAACATTACAAAAAAACTCATCATCTTGGAAATACTAAGTTTGTCATTGCCGGTAACTTAAAGGGTCGCCGTGATGAAATTATTCAGACTATAGAAAAGAAGTTGCAACTTCCGGAAGGTGATTTGATTGATTTACCAGCAACTGTTTTCAAAAA
>DAIUJM010000046.1:1265-4547 GCA_036848695.1 Candidatus Saccharimonadota bacterium | reverse complement strand
TTTATACCTAGGTACATCAAAAGTGCACTTGGGCCGGCTTCTTGCTTCTTCCAGTAAGTTTCTGGGTAGCTTCGATTACTTGGGCTGACTAGTTTGGTTTCTGTATGATGCAGATCAGCGTTGGATATTACAATATCAGCAGAAATGAATTTGCCCGATTTCAGTTCAATACCTATTGCCCGGTCTTTGCTGGTACGTATGCGCTTTGTTTCGCAGTTGTAGTGGTAATGAACGCCGAGCTCGTTGCCTAGTTCTTCTAAACTTGTGATTATGGTATACAGGCCACCTTCCGGGTAAAAGACACCCTCTTCAAAGTCGAGGGCACTCATCAGGCTGTAAAGCGAAGGTGCGTCAAACGGAGATGTTCCAAGAAACACCATGGCGTACTCAAGTATTTGTTGCAGACGTTGATTTTTTACATAACCCGAAACATATGAATGAATAGATTGGCTTGTTCTCCTGAGCAGTGCTCCACTATTTTTAATGATTTCTGGGTGTAGTAGTTCAGATGGTTTTTCAAAATTACTGTATAAAAAATGTCTCAGCGCAAGCTTGTAGGTTTTACTGCTTGAAGCTACATATTTTTTGAGCTGATTCCCCGCACCGGTTTCAAGAGATTCAAATGTTTTAGCATCATTTTCTAAGTTGCTGGTAATGGTAAGTGGTTCATCTTTTTCGAAGAATACTTTGTAGGCAGGCTGTAGGCGCCTGAGTTTTAGCTGTGACTTTGTTGATTCGTCCAACAGATTATAATAATGTTCAAAAACATCAGCCATTAAGTACCAAGACGGCCCAGTATCGAAAGTAAAGCCGTCTTGTTTAAGTAAACCTGCTCGACCGCCCGGTACGCTACTTTTTTCATAAACATGCACTTCGTTTCCAGCTTTGGCTAGCAGATTTGCTACAGATAGACCACCAATTCCTGCGCCGATTATTATGACTTTCTGCGTTTTCATAATACTCCTAGTTTGGCTTTTATGAAGACGGGGGCTAATAGTACAAATTTTCTAATATTACCAACTCTTATTCGGCTATTCTTAATGGTTTTTACGGGAGCGGCGTCTAGTTCTGAGAGTAACTCACTATACAGCCTGAAGCTTGCGTACACTCCTGACTTACCATTTTTAGGCAGTAGTTGTATGGCGGTTTCTGCATCGTTAAATTCTTGTTTAATTTCTTTAATGATTCGCTTTTTGTCCGACGCGTTAAAATTTTTGTACGAGGTTCCAGGAAAGTACAGACGACCGAGTTCGTTAAAATCTGCTGACATATCACGTAAAAAATTTACTTTTTGATAGGCTGAACCAAGTTTTTGAGCGCCTGGTGCGAGCTTTTGATACTGCGCTTCATCACCTTTGGTAAAAACACGCAAACACATCAGACCAATCACCTCAGCCGAACCGTAAATATATGTCTTATATAGTTTGTCATTGTAATTTTCTGGATGTAGATCCATGCGCATACTCTTAAAGAATGATGAAATAATCTCTGGAGGCATATCACAAAAAATAGCTGTTGTTGCATAGGCATGGACTATTGGGTTGGTACTGTACCCATCTGCAATTGCTTCGTAGGTTTCAGCTTCCAGTGCTTGCACTTTTCCTTCAGCATTTGTGCCTCGGTATGTGTCGACAATTTCATCAGCTATACGAGCTAAACTGTAAATTGCATAAATGTGATGGCGGATTTCTTTTGCGAATAATGTACTACTCAGGCTAAACGACGTAGAGTAGATGTTGGTTAGCTGACGAGCGTTTTTGTAAGCTACTTTTGTATAGAGATCCACTAGCGGTCTCTCCTGACAGATTTATTGATTAATGCTTCAAAAAGTTCCCGATACTCTTTACTGAGCTGAAGAAAATCTAGTTCTTTCCTTGCACTTGACTCATACGATGCAATTTTTGCCTCAACCTGTTGTAGTGCACCGGATGAAATAAATAGGTTTCGGACTTGCTGAAATTGTTCAGCAGTGGCTGATTGATTGCCGAATACGGTATTGAATATTTTAGTTTCTTTTTCATCTAATTTTTGTAACAGGCATTCTACAAGATGGGTATATTTACCCTCTTTTATATCGGTTTCGTTGGATTTACCAGTGGTATCTTCATTTCCAAAAACACCAAGTACATCGTCACGTAATTGAAAAGCAATGCCTAGGTCTTCCGCAAAGACTCTCAAAGCTGCGCACGACGCACTGTCGGCATTGGCAAGAGTTGCCCCGATCAGAAGTGGGCCTACGTATGAATAACTTGCAGTTTTATACTTGGCTATTGTTTTGGTGCTGATATCTGCTTTTGGACGGAAGGCGGATTCGGTGTCTAGTAGTTCACCGCCAGCCACATTAAATATTGATTGACTGAATATAGCGTGCACCCGCTGTTTAATAGCTGGGTCAATAGT
Organism: Candidatus Saccharimonadota bacterium; assembly: GCA_036848695.1. Taxonomy (GTDB): domain Bacteria; phylum Patescibacteriota; class Saccharimonadia; order Saccharimonadales; family UBA7683; genus JACKGS01. The sequence goes on along the minus strand of DAIUJM010000046.1, from coordinate 2,147 downwards.
ACTTTCCGCAATCAATTGGTGCGCACCTGAAAGTAGTAGATCTCCTGCAAGCAGTGCGGCACTCAGCGAATAATGTTCTAAGTCTAAACTATCCTTAACGTAGGGCTTATAAAGTTTTTTATAGCGACCTGAAATATTTTCAACACCATATCGTTTGTGATCACGGTCAATAATATCGTCGTGAATCAGTAAACATTGATGTAAAAGTTCCTGGGCGGTTGCTATTGAAATAATACTCTGGACATCACTACCGCCAAATGCCTGATAACACATTATGGTAATTCGTGGACGCATCCGTTTGCCGCCTGAACGTACTAGTCGGTCAAGCTCTTGCCACAATACTGCATAATGCTTATCAACAGCTTCTGCTGCTTTGATATTTTCTGCAAAGAAATGATCAAGCGACTGCGTGATTAATTGTTCTGGGCTTTTTGAAGTTGTACTGATTTTACCCTTCATTCTGATCAAAAGTATACCATTATTTAAGTGTTTATTTAAATATCTTTTTTATAGTATTCTACTGTCGTAAGCCCAATGAAGTAGTGCTTGCCTTTGTCGTGGTCGACACTTTGTGTCACCAGCTATACAGGCCTTTTGAAGCTGTGCTACGTGACGTTTTACATTGCGCCATCTTTTGATTTGCCGCTGATCCTCACCGGGAATTCTTCTGCCGAGATAGTACCTGCAGTACCACTGGAACCAACCCCGTGGATCTTCTTCGTATATCCAACCTTTCCTTTGCCACTCTTGAAGTGGTTGGCTGGCGTCGACCTGAAAAAAGTTCAGGTGTGGATTGTGCTTCGCGCTGAGTTTTGCGGATTTTAACCATTCTTCGGGGAATTCGCTGTGTTCATTATGAAAATAATCACCACCAAATACTCC
>DAIUJM010000046.1:0-1165 GCA_036848695.1 Candidatus Saccharimonadota bacterium | reverse complement strand
TTCCAATCAACCCACTGGTACGATTCAACTTCATCGGGGTTTGGTGTTATTGCACTCACCGCCCGTGCAACGAATATCGGGCAAAATTCGTGTTCTATAATTCCTCGGTAAGGAGGTGTCTTGTAGACATAACGTGGCACTATGTTTACGATTTCGCTAACTTTCAAACCTAGTTCGAAGTGACATCTGCGCTTAATTGCCTGTTCGAAAGATTCTTCGGGCAGTGGGTGTCCGCAACATGAATTAGTCCATACACCGCCCCAAACCTTTTTACTGTTTGCACGCTGTGTTAACAAGAATCTGCCGGCATCATCAAATATATACACTGAAAATGCTAGATGTAGTGGAGTATTGGCATGGTGTGTAGGTAGTTTTGGTGCGGTACCAATTGGTTTTCCGTCGTCGTCGACTAGTACAATAAGTTCTTCTTTCACTATTCTTATTATAGAGAGATGCTGGGTGCTGTAAAGCAGTTAGAAACCGAGGTGTAACTAAAAAAGCGCCCGGAGGCGCCTTTTACTAGCATTACTAGTGCTTCTTTGGTTTAACTTCGTTGCGACCAAGATTCTTCTTAGTTTCAGTTTGAGTTGAAACCTTGCGAGTTGTTGGACAGAACTTCTGGAGTGCAAGTTTGTCAGGAGTGTTCTGCTCATTTTTACGTGAGTAGTAATGACGCTGACTGCAATCTTCGCAGATGAGTCCAATAATCTTTCGTTTAGTATTCTTCTTTGCCATAGGTTCCAATTCTACCAGATCAAAACATAATTATCAACAGTTATAATTCTGCAGTTGCTTCTATGTCGTCTCTCGCTAAGTTTGCAAGTAATATAGTCGCAGCACTAAAACCGCCTACAATAGCGGCCCCAGATAGTCTGTCGGGAATAATATTCTGATTAACAGATCGTTCTGCCGCTTCAGAAAGGCTAAAAAAGATTGCCGTGCAACCAGTTGTTAGTGCCCCAACGGCTTTAATGGTGGTATCTAGTCCACTACGAACACGTTCGCTTGTGAATGTTGAACGGGAGTTAAACGATGTCATTATTTAATTATAACACAAATATAAGAATTATACAAGTATATATTTACGGTGTAATGGTATGTAACAAATTATGGAGCGTATCTACGATAACGCTAGAACCCATTTTACCAAAAGCCAACAGATAAG
>DAIUJM010000045.1:0-4715 GCA_036848695.1 Candidatus Saccharimonadota bacterium | reverse complement strand
GTACCAGCCCCAATTGCTATGCCAATATCGGCTTGTGTCAGAGCAGGTGCGTCATTTATTCCATCACCAACCATCGCAACCTTAAGACCATTCTTCTGGAGCTCTTTTACTTTCGCAGCCTTATCTTCAGGCCGTACTTCTGCAAAGTATTGGTCTAAACCAAGTTGCTTGGCTACGTAAGTCGCAACTTCGTTGGAATCACCAGTGATCATGGCAGTTTTGATACCCATATTCTTCAGGGCCTTAATTGCATGCTTAGATTGTTCCCGCACAACGTCAGCTAGACCCAAGGCACCAATAACCTGTTTATTAGTTATCAAGTAAACCTCAGTTTTGCCATCTTTAGCAGCCTGTTTAATAGGTTTAGCAATATCATCAGGAATAGTTAAACTATTTTCCTCAATGTAACGATAACTCGCGGCTATGAATACATCTTTACCGTGCAGTGTTCCTTGCACGCCAAGACCAGGCAGTGCTTTGAAGTTCTTTACTTGATCAAGATGAACGTGCTGTTCTTCGGCCTTTTTGACAATTCCCTTGCCAACAATATGTTCGCTATTTTGTTCTAGGCTAGCTGTTAAGTGAAGAATGTCTTCTTCTGAGTAGCCCTTTGTTGCCCATATATCAGTCACACCGTGTTCACCCTGCGTCAAGGTTCCTGTTTTATCGAAAAGCACCCAGTCCAGCTTACGAGCTGATTCTAGTGCTAAACGTTTTCGTACCAATAAGCCATTACGGGCTGATAATGCAGTAGAAATTGAAACAACTAGTGGTATAGCCAGACCCAGCGCATGCGGACACGCAATTATAAGAACTGTAACGGAACGTTCTAGAGCAAAACCTGCATCTTTAGCGATGAACCAAGCGACAAACGTAATTATAGCTGTGGCAATAGCAACTATGGTTAGTAGGAATGCAGCCTTGTCTGCAAGCACCTGTACATTAGACTTTGAACTTTGTGCTTCCGCTACAAGTCTCATAATTCCCGCTAGCGCGGTGTCTTGACCAACCTTGGTAACTTTCACCGTCAGCGAGCCATCTTGATTGCCAGTACCAGCAACCACTTCATCGTTTATAGATTTACTCACCGGCTGACTTTCGCCTGTTATGGCAGCCTCATCTACCGACGAGCTACCTTCAACAATAACGCCATCCACGGGTATGCTTGAACCTGGTCTTATTAACACGAGGTCGCCAACTTTCAGCTCACTAACTAAGACCTGTACCGGCTTACCGTTTACCAGCTTTTCTGCTTTATCAGGTAGTAGTTTTGAGATAGCATCAAGCGCATTCTCTGCTTTAGCAACCGAAGCCATTTCTAGCCAGTGACCAAGAAGCATAATGGTGACAAGTGTCGCCAGCTCCCAGAAAAAGGTCTCGCCACTTATGAAAAACTGTGTTGCAACGCTATATAGGTAGGCGGTAATAATCGCTAGACTAATAAGTGTCATCATACCGGGCATTTTGGCTTTTAGTTCACCCAACGCACTTTTTATAAACACCATGCCACCATAAAAGAAAATAACTGTTCCAAGAACAAATGGTACTAACTCGGAGCCAAAGAAATTGGGTGGGGTAAAACCTAACCAGTGCTGTATCATTTCCGAGTAAATAAGTACTGGTACGGTTAATAGTAACGACAGCCAGAACTTGTCTTTAAACATGGCTACAGAATGGCCAGCGTGCTTATCATGGTCGTGCTGCTCACCGTGATGTTGGCGATGTTCATGGTTAGCAGGGTGCATTCTAGTGGTTTCCGTGCATCATTTGATTTGCTTCATCACTTCCATAACCCCAATCAGACTGCCACTGTTTCATATCGGTAATTTCTTTTTGCTGGGCTACAAAAATCTCACGGCTTAACTGTTTAACCTCATCGTGTTTAGCTTTGGAATCTGAAAGTTCCGCCATATCAACGGCACCTTCATGATGCGCAATCATCATTTCTATAAATGCTTTATCATAATCATCACCAGAAAGATTTTCTAGCTCTTTGTTCATGTCTGACATAGACATGGTGCTATGGTCATCAGCTTCTTCTTTGTTTTCGCTGGTGTCCATACCCATCATTCGCATCATCCCGGTATTTCCATTATTTACAGCCTGACCAGCTACGAATCCAGTTATGACCACACCAACAAGTAGACCGATTATTCCTATTATTATGTTCTCTTTATTCATCTCACCCTCCTTTATTTACTTCTTACATTAGAAAGCTCATATAAGCCCAGCAACTCGTCAATTGCTTGTTCTTGGGCCTCTTCTGAGCTGGAAATAAAACTTTCTTTAACATGCGTACGAACGTGGTTCTCGAGTATAAGCTTATTGAGTGAACCAATTGATTTTTGAATTGCAAGACTCTGGGTCAATATATCCATGCAGTAATCTTCATTTTCAATCATTTTTTGAATACCGCGCATTTGCCCTTCAAGTATCTTGGCTCTGTGTAACGCTCGTTTTTGTAAATCCATAATCATAAAAATATGATATACCCCCTGGGGGTATTATGTCAACAGTTTTTTTACAAATAAAAAACAGAGGCAGTTAACCTCTTTAGGCTAGAAACATCTGTTGAAATTTCAGTTTGAAGTATTCTTGCCGAGGCCAGGAGTTAGAATCGTTCACTAGCAAAAGAAAAAGCCTGAGATAATTCTCAGACTCTTTCTTTGGTGCAGGTAAGGAGACTGCAAAACTCTTGACCATTTTGGACAAGAGTTGTCCTGGCGATTTTTTCTTGCCGAGGCCAGGAGTTAGCGTCACACTCAAGACCAACTAAAAAACCGAGCGCTTGGCTCGATTCTTTAGTTGGTGCGGGTAAGGAGACTCTAACTCCTGGCCTCTTCCTTGGCAAGGAAGCGCTCTAACAACTGAGCTATACCCGCATAATGAACGAACATTATTATACTTTATAGTATAACATTTGTTCAATTTTTGGTGGCTCCTCCCAGACTTGAACTGGGGACACAAGGCTCTTCAGGCCTCTGCTCTACCAACTGAGCTAAAGAGCCGCATTGTTGAGGTACTAGTACCGATTATTTTTTGCCGCTTGTACGAAACGGCCTGGCCTCTGCTCTACTTGTTCTAGTATGCTTCTTCGAAGCAAATTGATAATCGGCATAGATTATCATATCTGATAATGAACCATTTTTCAACCTATTACTTGGTGAACTTTTTGACAGTGTCGACAATATCGGTTGGTAATATGAAAACTGTCTTCTGGCTCGGTTCTACAGAAATCTTTTCTAGAGTTTGAAGCGTACGAATAGTGATACCTCCAGGCATTCTTGAAAGCATCTCGGCAGCCTCTGCAACTTGCTGAGCAGCGGCTTTTTCACCTTCGGCGTTAATCAAAACTGCACGTCGTTCACGCTCTGCCTCAGCTTGCTTAGCCATAGCTCGTTTCATGTCTTGAGGAAGCTCAATATTTTGTACTTTTACATTTTCGACATCAATACCCCATTTGTCGGTCTCGGCATCTACAATTTGCTTGATCTGCAGGCTAACTTCTTCACGACCGCTCAGGAGTTGGTCCATTTCTACGTTACCAACTACGTCACGAAGAGCTGCTTGAGCGAACTGGGCAGTCGCATAGGTATAGTTGGTAGTTTCTAGAACTGCTTTTGCAGTATCTATCACCCTGAAATAAACAACCGCATCTACACCAACAGTAACGTTGTCTTTTGTAATTGCTTCTTGTTTGGGAATATCAACTGGAGTAGAGCGAACATCCACTTTTCGCATAGTCTGAATAATAGGAATAATGATGTTAAGCCCCGGGTTTCTTGTGCCAGTGTACTTACCGAGCGTTAATATTACCCCCCGCTCATACTGCTTCACAATACGAATTCCGGAAAGAAGAATCGGAAAAATTACAAATAAAAAAATGAAAAACATAACTCCAAATAAACCTGCCAGTGCTTCCATGTATTCTCCTTTGGTTAACTATTGTCTACAGTATATCAAATAAAAAATCCTACAGGTGTAGGATTTTCAATTTGGTGGGTGAAGAGGGACTCGAACCCCCGACCCTCTCGGTGTAAACGAGATGCTCTAGCCAACTGAGCTATTCACCCAAGGATTGTTTTGTAGTTATGTAATGTACTGGTGCTGTTTGTTCTGTTGGCGAGCATCTCGTTACGAGATGTAATTTCTCTTTTGGGCCAACTGAGCTATTCACCCTCGTCGTAGCTTACGTATCTTTCTTGTTTTGATTTTCATCAAAAGCTACGAATCAATACTATGCTACTCCTCTCAAATTTGCAAACAGCTTCGCTTGGTTTACAAATTTGGCAGAAAACTGTTTGGTGTCTCTATTGTACCAAACTCGCACCTATTTCCAAAACAAAGTGAGGTAATGACTTCGCACGCTCCGCGTGCGTGGTGGCTTGAAACTGCCCCGTACGCTCGAAGAAAGCCCCACGCACTGGCGAGTACGCCAGCAACCCCGAAAGAAAAAACACTCCTTGCATTTCTGATTTGGCGGGGGTGGATTTTTTCTTGAAAAAGGAAAGGGTGTTTTTCTTTCGGGGTTCTGCCCTCCAAGTATTCGGGCAGTGCGTGGGGCTTCAATACGGACTCGGCAAAGCGAAAATCTTTTTTTCTGGGGGAAAGGATTTTTCGCTTTGCCTCGGCTGATTTCCCGCCCGCAGGAGGGGTCTGGGGAGGAATGCGGGCGGGATTCCCAATTCGCTTTTTCGGAAAATTTTCGGCGGCTA
>DAIUJM010000044.1:0-4886 GCA_036848695.1 Candidatus Saccharimonadota bacterium | reverse complement strand
CAAAATCTAGCCGAGGACCTGAAGCCACTGATTCAACAACTCACCACTCTTTAAGGTTATACACATACTTGACAATAGTGCTAATGTTTGCTATAGTGTACTTATAACCAAGTACAAAACAAAAGGAAATCAAAAATGTTTGGAAAAAATAAAAACCTGGCTAAAACAGAAGAATTACCAGCAATTTTCAGAGGTAATTTAGCTGATATTAGTCCTGAAGTTGCGGCCAATAGGGAACAACGAATGAAGGAAAGTGCTGGACGCGTTGCGGTATTGCGACAAATTAGCGGTGAAGTTCCAGTTGTGAAAGCCGGCGAAGTTCCTCAAGTAGATCCAACTGAATAATCATATCCGAACTTTATCCGGTGGCGTCTCAGGACGCCACTTTTTTTGTGTGGCGTGACATCAGATTACAACTACCGTATAATCTTGTATTATGACCGAAGTAAAAATGGAAAATATCGTAAGTCTGTGTAAACGCCGTGGCTTCATCTACCAGGGTAGTGAGGTGTATGGCGGTTTAAGCGGTACTTGGGACTACGGCCCCTTGGGAGTGCAGTTAAAACGTAACATCATGAATCTATGGTGGAAGATGTTCGTTGACGACCGGGAAGACATGTACGGCGTTGACGCAGCCATTTTGATGAACCAAAAAGTCTGGCAGGCTAGTGGTCATGTTGATACCTTTGTGGACCCACTGTGTGAAGATACTGAAACTAAAAAACGTTACCGTACAGATCACATTTTGAAAGACAACGGCATTGATCCAACCGGAATGACCATGGTGCAGATGGATGAGGCTATTAAAGAAAAAAACATCTTAAGTCCAGAAAAAAACCAGCTTTCAGAGTCGCGAACATTCAACATGATGTTCACGACGCATGTGGGCCCGGTAGCAGACGAAAACTCTATTAGTTATCTTCGACCTGAAACTGCGCAGGGTATTTTCACGAATTATAAAAATGTCGTTGATAGTTTTTATCCGGATTTGCCGTTTGGTATTGCTCAGCAAGGGAAGGCGTTTCGTAATGAAATTTCACCTCGTGATTTTGTATTCCGTTCACGCGAATTTGAGCAAATGGAAGTTGAATACTTTATTGATCCAGCTGATTGGGAGAAACTTTTCGCGCAGTGGCAAGTAGACATTAAGGCATTTTTGAGCGCGCTTGGATTGCCCGAAGCCTCAATTCACGAAGTTGAAGTACCAGAGGAAGATCGTGCACACTACAGTAAACGAACCATAGATTACGAATTTGATTTCCCTCATGGAAAAGATGAACTTTTGGGTCTGGCATATCGCACAGATTTTGATTTAGCTAACATTCAGCGTGAATCAAAAAAGAGCATGGAATACACGATTAAAGGTACGAACACAAAATTTATTCCGCACGTTATCGAGCCATCGTTTGGAGTAGAGCGAGCGTTGATGGCTGTACTATGTGCTGCATACCGAGAGGACGAACAAAACGGCGAATCACGTGTGTACTTAGCACTTCCAGAGCATCTTGCACCATATAAATTCTGTGTCTCACCACTACTCAAGAACAAGCCTGAGCTGGTAGAAAAGGCGAGAGAAGTCTTCAAACAACTGAAGGCAAAGTACGGCAACATTACGTGGGACGACAACGGTAACATTGGTAAACGCTACCGCCGCCAAGATGAAATCGGTACCCCAAACTGCGTAGTGATCGATTTCGATACTTTAGAAGATGACGCAGTTACAGTCCGAAACCGAGATACAACTGAGCAAAAGCGCGTGGATATAAAGGATCTATAGTTGCGCTATGAGTAACGAGGCGTATCCCCTTGAACGAGAGGTAGTAGCAACTACCTACGATGGCACGTTGGTATATTTAAACCCTAGCCATACCAACATGCATCTTCATGTACTTGAGAATTCCAAAATCCTTTCTTTAGCGCGAGAGGTTATTGAAGCTTCTCATCTTAGCGGTGATAATATTGCAATTGAAAAAGATCTTGGAAGAATTGTCGGGACTACAAATTGTGTGCCGACTGATGACAGCGACGAAATTGTATATGCAAAGCGTAAACAACGTGATAGTTATTCAAGATTTGTGAAGAATAGAGCACCAGAAGCTACTCAATCAGTTGTAGTCATTATTAACAAAGTTAATAATGACTTTGAACTATGGAGTGCTTGGTGCGGAAACCTTGTACCTATGGTTCGAGATGAAAATGGTCAACTTCATGGGGATAGTAGATTTTGGGCTGAGCATGCATTGGTGTATGAGCCAGATATTATTCAACCAGAAACATTAACAACTGAAATGCCCGCGAAATTCAAGAAAAAAAATACGCCTGGTCAAGTTTAACTGGGTTTGCGTGAAGTTTGATGAAGAATGCGATCTTAATTCACGGAAAGCCGAAAAGGGAGAAATTTCAAGATCTTAGCCAGCCGCGACCTGCCGTTGACCATTACCAACCGTGGGCTGCTGATCAGTTTGCAAAGCGGGGCATAACCACTTATATGCCGACACTGCCTCGGCCTTATGACCCTAACTATGAAGATTGTGCCGCATTCATTACGGCAATGCCAATTAACCCAGAATCTATAGTTGTCGGACGGAGTATGGGGGCGGGTTTGATGCTGAGAATTATGACGGAGAGGCAAGACATAGTTTTATCAAAACTGATATTAGTGGCGCCATGGCTAGATCCGTTGAAAAACTATGGAAAACTATTTAATTTTCAGATTGATCCTACTATTCTTGAACGTGTCACAAATGGAGTAACGGTGTTTTATAGCTCAAAAGATGACGATCAGGCATTAGCTTCGCTTGATATTATCAAAGAAGCATTGCCCGATGTGAAATACCGTGACATCCCAGAATACGGTCATTACATGATTGGCAACACCATGAAAAACAAAGAATTCCCTGAGTTATTTGAAGAATTAGATTTAGCTACCTAGATCTGCTTATCTGAGTCAAGTATGGTGAGATATATTCTAATAGTTCATGCGTGATCTGTTATAATCGTGGATTATGAGGAAGAACTTAAAACTGCCTTTCGATTTAAAGAAGGCTGAAGAAATTATTGCGGAATTCGGTTCGCCAATTTATTTGTATGATGAAGCCGGGATACGTACGAGTGCGAAGACTTTGAATAAAAATTTTGCGTGGGCGAAAGACTACAAAAATTATTTTGCGGTTAAGGCTACTCCAACGCCAGCAATCTTAAAGCTACTCCACGAAGAAGGGATGGGCTTCGATTGTTCATCTCGAACAGAACTGACAATCATGCAGCGTATGGGTGTTTCCGGAGAGGATATATTTTTTACAAGCAACAACACGCCTATAGCCGATTTTGAACTAGCCGTACAGCTTGGTGCAACAGTAAATCTTGATGATTTAGCGCAGGTCACAGTGTTTACAGAGGTGTTAAAAAGCCGATCGTATAATCGAGTGGCAGCAAGGTATAACCCAGGCGATTTAAAATCTGGTAACGCGATTATTGGTGAACCTGTCGAAGCCAAGTATGGTATGAGTACGCAGCAGCTTATTGAGGCTTTCAAAATTTTAAAGCAACAAGATATTGCTGAGTTTGGTCTTCACGCCATGGTTGCCTCTAATGAGCTGGAACCTAACTATTTTGCCGATACTGCTCAGCTATTGCTCGATGCAGTAGAGCTTATTGAAAGTGAAGTAGGTATAAAATTCACCTTCATCAATCTTGGCGGAGGTTTTGGTGTTAACTATCTACCCGATCAAGCTTCGTTTGATTCTCAAGCCGCGTCAGATGAAATTTACGGGGTTTTGAAAAAGCGTAATCGAACTGATTTGATTGTTTTCACTGAAAATGGGCGGTTTGTAACTGGGCCACATGGGTTCTTACTCACCAGGGTGCAGTACGTTATGGAAAAGTATAAAAGATACGCAGGAGTTGATGCTTCTATGCATAACTTGATGCGTCCTGGCATGTATGGTGCCTATCACCACATCACAGTTTTAGGGAAAGAAGATTGGCCGCATGAAGAGCAGTACGATGTAGTAGGTTCGCTCTGCGAGAATAACGATAAATTCGCTATTAACCGTAAATTACCACAATTGCATCAGGGTGATCTGCTTGTGATTCATGATGCCGGTGCTCATGGTCATGCGATGGGCTTCAACTACAACGGCCTGACACGCTCGGCCGAAGTGCTGCTTAACAAAGAAGGTTCAGTAGAGCTGATCAGGAAACCCGAATCGATTGATCAAGTTCTAGCTAATATCATCTGGCCTTAAATTATTGCCATAATGATATGATTAATTTATGAAAATACATTTTGCAGATAGTGAATACTGGGATGATCTAGGTGAGGATTTTCAAAAAGCTTACAAAAAAGCGCTTGAAGAGGCTTACCATAAAGCGGCTAGCTTGCTGCCATTCGGATCAAATCGTGCCAACTTTTTTATACAGCCGCGCGACTATAGTCTCATTGAAGAAACGCACGATGCGGGCAGAACTTATAATAGTAGCTTCATAGAACTGGCGTTTGACCCTGTTTTTGCCAAAAAACATAGGCCCGCTATCTTAGGAAGTTTGCAACATATGGTGTTTCATGAAATGAACCATGCTGCTAGGTTTAACCTGAATATATGGCACACAACGGCATTGGACATGTGTTTACTTGAGGGTCTGGCTGTGGTTTTTGAGCGAGATTATTCTGGCGCATCTCCTCTCTGGGGCTTGTATGACAAAAAAGTAATCAAAGATTGGGTCGAAGAAATACGTGCATTGCCGGATGGCATCGTTAACGATGAGTATCTGTATCTGCATTCAGATGGCAGAAAATGGATTGGTTACAAAGTCGGTACGTATATTGTTGATGAAGCAATGAAAAAATCAGGAAAGACAGTGATCGAACTCACCCAAATGGAATG
>DAIUJM010000043.1:0-5134 GCA_036848695.1 Candidatus Saccharimonadota bacterium | reverse complement strand
ACCCTGGGTTTTCAAGGACGGACCTTGAAACAAGGTCCGTCCTTGTATAATAGGTATTCTACAGATTGGAACGCGGATGATTTTAGGATTTTATGGTAGAGAGGGGGAAGCGGAATCCGAAGGTACTTCCCTTATTTTCTTCGCTTTCAAAAATGATTGAGCCGCCCTGTTCAACAATAATTTTCTGGGCCATAAACAAACCAAGACCGGTGCCGTCGGGTCGAGCTTTGCGAGCGTTGCCCGCACGGAAGAACTTGGTAAATAACTTATGCTGTTCACGCTTTGGAACGCCGATACCGGTGTCAACAACTTTGAATACTACATCTTTTGCGTCAACATACAGTTGAATAGTAACCGTACCGCCACTTGGTGTGTAATAAATAGCGTTATCTACCATGTTCATCATAACCTGACGAATCTTGTTGTCGTCTAGCTTAACGCGCGGGAAGACACCAGGTGCTTCATACTGCAAAGTAATATCTCTGGAGGCCGCCATTTCGCGAAGTTGAGTAATTTCTTCGCCCACAACTTGCGGCAAATCGACTTCTTTTGTTTCTATGACAAACTTACCTGTTTTTATACGCGAGACATTTAGGAAATCAGCAATTAAATAAACCATGCGCTGCGAACTTCCAAAAGCTTCTTTAAGCGCTTTTTCCTGAGCTACATTTACCTTACCTAAATCCCCCTCAACCATCATAGAAAGATAGCCCTTGATGGAAGTCAGCGGAGTACGTAACTGGTGAGATGCCATACTAATGAACTCGTCTTTCGCCTCATCAAGCGCCACTAACTTACGGTTTGTCTTTTTAACTTCGCGCGTGGCTTCTGTCACCTTTTCTTGCAGCGTAATGTTAAAGGCCTGAATTTCTTCAAATCGCTGTGCATTCTGCAGCGCCACCGCCAACTCATTGGAAGCAATATTTAACAGACCAATATCCTGAGAATTATAAATGTTACCACTTTTCTTTGGCCCCAGAATCAAGTATCCAATCGTCTCGTCTTTCGTCACAAGTGGCGCAACTACGCTGATATCTTCAACCCTCAAGACCTCCCGAAGTTTATCGTCCTCTTCCTCTAGTTCGTCGTACAAAACAATCTTCTTTCCAGCACTCGCTAAATTGTTCTGGAGTGAACCAGGATCATGCATATGCCAATGCTGTCCAACCAATTCTCCCTCACGCAACTTATTGTCACTCTTAACCAACAAAAAAACCATGTACGTTGGGCGAAGTGACTCTGAAAGTGCAGAAAGCGCACCTCTCTGAACCTTCCTTGGATCAACGTTACCAACAATCACCCCACTCACTTTATCTAGTACATACTGAGAGTCATATGCATCACGGTAAAAAAGCCTATTGGTAGCCTTATCAAAAAATCGCTTTAGTGGCTGAAATGTAAACGCAGTGGCTACCGCTAATATCGTATAAACCACCCTCTGCACATACGGTGTATTCGCCTCTTTAAATATAAGCTGATTGACCACACTGAACGCAATAAGCCCATATATGGCACTTAAAGATAAGACAGACATAACGTAGCCTACAGATCTCGCGAATATCAATCGAATATCAAATAACCTATGTCTTATAATTGCATAACTAAAGATTGCTACAAACACAAGTGTAAAAAGTGGGCCGAATTTTGCGGTATCAAAATTACCCAATATTGTAGGCATTATCAGATTCATCAATAAAACTAAAGATACACTTAAAATGAATCCCCACATTATTATCTGAGCCTGTAGTTTTACGATCACATTTCCACGCTTAATAGCGCTACGAAGCAAATATATACTAAAAGCTAACAACGCCAACAGAACCGCTGTGTAAACTGTTATCAGCGGTCCGACCGTGAATTCCAAGCCTTTTTCAGTACGGTAAACGGTCCCGGCAATCAAAGTTGTAAGCGAAAGCATGCCAAATACAACAGAAAGCCCGGTAATATACCATTTAGCTTTTCCAGTGATATTACGGCTACGGCTAAAACTATATGAAAAAATGGCTACTAGCAACAAGCACAGAAAACCCGCTAGATAAGCCAAGCGGTTAGAAACATTATTAACCATCAGCGTAACCGATGTTTCTTCTACTAAATAATTTGAAATGATCCAGACGCTTACACTGAGAGTCAAGGCAAAAAATATCCTGTTAATTGTTGCCCGAGGGGCTCTCAGTAAAGTAAAAAAGCCAAGAAATACATTGATCACACAGGTAATCGCAATTACTTCCAGCTTTACTATGTCCATTAACTATTCTTTTCTATATTTTAGATACCCACTTTTATGAGCTTTTTATATTATTGCTTATTTTTCAACAAAGCTCAATGTACACAGTGCATCGAATCCTGCGTCACCTAGCAAAAAATCGTAGGTATCTTGATCATGTGCTTGCATACTCGCTTCAACCTCATAAACTGGAATGTGTATCAAGCTGTTTGCCTTTGCGTCGAGATATGCAAAAGGTGACTGAACATGTGGTGAAGTGCGTACGGGTAAATGAATATCGTGCAGGTTCTGCAACGGCTTTGCATCTATTATTGCTATAAGATCGGTATACCCATTTGCATGGCAATATTTATGCAATGCTCTGTACATAGCAGCGCTCACGAGACCATCGGTTTTTTCACCACGATAGTCGGGTGCAGCAGCTATTGTAGCTATCTCTAATGTCGTTTCTTCAGATCTTACTCCAAAACTCTCCAAAACTTGTCGTGGTTCCAGATCAGTAATACCCATTGCACTAACATCATTCGTCGCCTTGAAACCTAAGCTAGAGTTTCTTAATATACGCATAACGCCTGCTCGCCGCTTGTCCTCGGTATCGACAACCAGAAAGAATGTACTTGCGTCTTCGTAGGGGCCATACTCTTCTGCCATTAGTTGGGGGTCGTTTCCAAAATATTCAGAAAAAACCTCAGCCTCAACCGAACGCGCTAGATTACTAAACTCAGAATCGTTATTAATTACCATCAAAGCATATCTTGGCCCATCGGTTAATGTTATTACCTCAGGAGAGCTGTCTAGAAGTACCTGAACGGCAGCTCTCTCTTCATCTATAGACAAGTGCTCGTATGAAGGTGTATGAGGTGCTTTAGGTACGGGTTCTGTAATAGTCATCGCGATTACCTGTAATACTAAAATTCCTTATAAGCAATTTCAGATGCTTCAAAAAAATCTTTTGTAAATTCAACTGCCATTTTTGGATCAAATGCTTTACACGTATATATATCCACACTGAAGAATAGCAAAGGCTGTTCCCAGGCATAGAAATGAGCGCCAGATGTTTCCCAATGGATCCACGCTGCCTCACCATACGACTCAGAGCGGTGAGTAACCGGTTCTATAAGTGTAATCATCTCTGTGACATCAGACAACTTCTTGAGGTATTCTTTAATCTTCTCAGCAGAGACATGTCCAGCTGACTTAGGGTAACCTTCGATTACCAATCGCTGTCGCAAAATTTGTGGTGCTAAATCGTTCATAATTTATTTCCTAACTGGATCTTATATTAGCATAAATGTTATAAATTGTCAATATTTTTTATATATATAAAAAACACCCCCGCAAAACTAGCTGTTCGCTCGAGGGTGTTCTTAAATTTTTAAAAGATCAACTATACTACTTATCTTTATACACTACTCATGCTAAAAATACAAGTGAGATGAGCATTTATTTCATACCAGTGGGCATTGTAAGTGATTCGGAGATAATAGCATGAAAAAAGCCAGTTGGCTCTACGTATAATTACGGAGCCACTGGCTACTGTCGTATTTGGCAGGTGTCACAGCGTCCCGAGTCGCTGTTTTTGTTGACACCTTCCAGACGATTGCTCGCCTCTCGGGAATTCGCTTTCTTATCCGATGAATGCCTCAGTCAGCTGCGAAGTTTTGAACTTGAGCCTCACGTAAATGCTCAGTATGACGGCGTACACCACAACCACGGTGGCCATGGCGGCTGCGCCTCCCAGAAACTCAGCGAAACTGAGTGGCCCGAGGTAGCCAAAGGTCGTCAGTCGAAAAATCATGACCAGCAACCAGTAGACCATGAACTGAAACGCAAGCGAAACAGCCCACAATACGGCAAGATACAACACCTCGATAACCACAACCTGATCAACCGTTGCGCCCGCCATCCGAAGCATCACCAAACTCTTTCGAGTCTGGCTCAACCCTAGGAACAGAACGGCGAGCACGATGATCAAGCTTCCCACGGTCATCAGGCCAGCAATCAGCAACGGCAAGCTACCGCCATTGGTGAGCCAGTACTGAAGGTTGGCATCCTCGAACTCGGCAGCCGAAAAAACTGCGTACCGAGAGGTGAGCTCAGCGCTTGGCTTTGCTCCCTTCACAAGAATGCCGGTGAAGGTACCGGTGTCGTTGCCCAGCCTCAGGAACTCGGTTGGAGACAAGAACACCCCCTCCTTACCAAGAGAGGAGGTATCCGCCGTGATGCCGCTGATAATGAACTTCTCGCCGGCGATGATGATGTGATCATCGATCTGCAGGCCAAGACTCTCATCAACAACGACCCCGTAGGACCCCATCTTCAACTTAGTGGGGGTATCGAAAACAATCGCCGCTCGGTTCTCACCGTTCGGCAATTCAACCGCGCGGTAGGACCGCGTGAAACTGAATGCTTTTGCTCCCTTCTGGCTCAACTTGTAAGCCAGATCCCGTGGGACGAACGAGTCGTCCACAAGGTTCTCCGTTCCCTTCTGCAGAACCCAGTAATCCCCAGGGCCTGCAACCTGCTGCAAAGGCCGATTCGGCCCCGCAGCAATCTCATTCTTCATGTTCGTCATGCCGGCAACAGCGCCACCGCCACACGAAAGGAAGAATGTCAGGATGATCAGCATCGCCTTGTAGGGCGACTTCACCGGCAGCCTGAATCTACTTATGACATTACGCCAAACAGAATTCACTTTAACTCCATTCGCTCGGATAGAAATTGAATTTGGAATGTACTTCTACGACTAAACATAATTATAGCATATTTTTATATTTTTTACAATGCGTTTTATCTGTTATACTAATCTCATCAGAGATGAAAAAATTACAGTAATAATATGATGAAGATTGCGATTATTGAAGACGAGGTGGCAATTCGGCGCATGTATGCCATGAAGCTGAAGTT
>DAIUJM010000042.1:0-5459 GCA_036848695.1 Candidatus Saccharimonadota bacterium | reverse complement strand
AGCCGCGCCCGCAGTACGTTTTGAGGGGATTTGTATCCCGAGCCTCAAGGTGTACTAGGCCTTCTACACGCATGTAGCTCGGCAGTGGAGTCTACTTCAGTAGACCCCCGCGGTACTCCGGCTGGCGGCCGGGGGTGGCGGGGGCGGGGCAGGAACGGCGGGCTGCACCATGGTAGGTGCACTCCGATCGAACCTGACCGCGGCTCCCGCCCCGGCGTTCGCCGTTGCGGTGGTCGTCTGGGCCTGCTCTTCGCCCTCACTCGGAAGGAGGAAGGCGAAGAGAGCCCAGGTGAAGCCACCAACACACAGTCCGCAGATGACGGCCGCCCACCAGTTGTCAGCTGCGGTGTTCTCCACCACAGTCTTGACTCCGTTGAGGGTGGTCGTCTGTGACCAGTCGTGGACTGCCCAGGCCCACCCCGCCAGGATGCCGGCGATGATGCCGAGCACCCAGGCGATCGGGTGGACGTTGTGCTGCCCCCGCGCAGTGTTCCGGAGGGAAGCGATGGCGGTGGCGTGGGAACCCACGATCACCTCCACGCCCTCGATCCGCTCCCCGTGGGAAGCGAACTTCAGTTCGTGGTCGTCCAGACGCTTGTCGTGCTCGTCGACCCGTCCACGGAGCTTCTCGAGCTCCGCGTTGAGGTCGGACCACAGGGCGTCGAGCCTGGTGTCGAGTCGCTTGAGTTCGGCCAGAATGGCCTCGCTCTGAGCGGGTCCCGCGACAGGCCCGAGGTTGTCGAAACGGGCACGGAGCCCGGCGACGTCCTCCGAGAGCTGGGCGAGATTGCGCTCACCCATGGCAGCCGCCCGGTTGGCCCGGGTGATGCCCGCCGCCTTGCGGCGGAGCTCGCTGGAGTAGTGGCCGAGGGCTGCGACCTTGCGGTCGAGGTCTTCGAACCTCTCGTCGATCTTGTTGGTGTCCATGACATCTCCTTTCCCCATAAGGGGTCGGTGACTATGCTGAGAATCTCTCAACGTAGGCTGTCCCTCATGGTTTTAGGAGCAGCACCAGAATAACTGAATAAACAGTTTCCCTAGTGCTACCCCTATAAGAAGGTCATGGATAGTTGCGTTGGAGTGTATGTTCGGTGCTAGAAACAGATTCTGGAAAAAACCAGAAGAACGTTTTGCACTGAGCAATCGATCTGCATCATCAAGCGTTCGTTTCGCAAAAATGTGAAAGAACTGCCCGAGAGCAGAGAAGTACCTAAGTGTAGAATTAACCTTTGGTTCGTTTGCGGCGGATCAAAAACTAGTTCAACTTAAGTACATCTCTGCCCTCAAACATAAGATGAAGCAGGTGATATGTCATTTTGACCCTGCCTTGTAATCTGGTTAGATTTTCAGCGTTGGCCTAGACGACAGTTATACACTGTAATGATTTGACTAATTATGACAACATGTTGTCATGTCATTCTGAATATAGCTCAGGATCCAATAAAATATTGAACCCCAGATTATGTTTGAACAACAGATTTCAAGTGTCATATTACTATAGCTTGTTAATGTGCCTCAGATGCGATGCTTTATCTAATTAGATGAAGTCGCCGAACCGCCCTTATCAGACAGCCTCGTTTTACCCATGAGATACCAAATTATACGTATCCTCTTTCGCATAATGCTACGGAGGACGTGCGTAAACGCACGAAAAACTAGCAGATTAATCTGTTAGTTGATACATATATTGTTTAGGTACTCATCACTAATCCTTTACAGGTCAGCTGTTGAGTTCTCCACCTCACAGTTGCCGCAAAACGATGATGTCCCTAATTTATCACAAATATTAAAATATGTCAAGCATTTATACCACAACTTTGTCAAGAATAAGCGTTTTATGATACAAAATCTAATAATATAACAGTAGTAGAACTACTTTATACTATTACCATGAGTATTACTTGTATTATCAATAAGATGTCATAGTAGTTGACAAAACAAGATAAATTTGCTAATATAGTACTATCAAAACATAAAACAAAAGATAAGGAATGTTTCCATGAGCGAACAATCACCATCAACAAATCAACAAGAATCAGCAAAGTCTGCTTACGACAAAAGCAGTGGTTTAACATACAAAGAATATTTACTGCAAGGTGGCGAAATGGGCCAAAATCTACGAGCTAAAGCTCAGCCATCGACTAAAAATTCAGAACAATCAGCCGCTGATGAGTTAACTCTTCGACCCGTTCAAGACGGGGAACTGGGTGACAACTACTTAAACAAGGATTATAATTCGAACCCTGAACACGAAGACTACTTACCTATTGGAGTAATGACACACGAACCATGGACGATCGCCGACTCTCCTGAGCCAAATCAGCCAAAATCTGAGCTACCATCAGATGACAGCACGCCCCGTGAGAGCGCAGGCGGCGACGGCCGTTATTCATATAACGGTAGCGACCTATTTGGCGGTGGTAAAGAAGTCCCAGGTCGAGTTGATGATAGTAATTCAGAATTACCAAATATCGGATACGACGGTCCAGTTGAACCTGGCAGTGAAATCGAATTAGCGGGTCCAACAGATATAGAACCTTACAACCCCGGTCCTTCAGGGTTACTACCCGTAGAAGGCGGGCCAACAGAAATTGTTCGAATCCCTGAAGTAGACCCCCAACTAGTTGAAGCACTTAATGTGGTTAGAACTCGATATGCGCAAGAAACAGCCAAGAGCAGAAAGAGTTACCTCGGCAGGTTCTTACAGAGCGATACACAGGTTGGTGGCATTATAGCTAAAATTCCTGGTGTAAAGCAGGCCGTTGATGGCTGGAATAAAGTAAAGGCCTCAAAAGTTGTGGCCGGCACTAGTGAATACCTCGACGCGAAAGTATTTGAAAAGAGTCTGATTGAAGCACGAACTGCATACGAAAATGCATACAATGCACTGTCTGCTGCAACCGCTACCGAATTAAGCAACGTAGGTTGGGATGAAGAAACAGTCGCCAAACTAAGTCTTATTGGTAATATATCTCAAGATGCACGCTTTGAAGAAGAGGTTCTCTATCAGCGCCAGGCGCAGAGTAAAGATACTAATAAGTTTGTAAACTGGTGGGTTGGCCAAAAGGGCTTCACCGGTAAGCTCAAAAAGGCTGGTGTTGTTGTTGCTGCTGGCGCGGCTACAGGACTAACTGCTGGTATATTTGCAGGTGCAACCGCAGCATTTATCGCTGGTGGTGTGGCTGGTGGTAGTATTGGTAATCATGTAACAAAACGACGCGCTAACAGTGTAGATGAATTTGGTCTAACACTTGCTGTGCGACAGTCTCGAACAGACAGAACCTTAAAGAATGCCGCTATTATTGGGCGACACGAAGGCGAAGGAATCGGATCTGTTAACGACATTATTAACCGTACAGAAGGTCGTACGGATGATGAAATGTTAGGCAATCGCAAACGTATTAGAACAGCTACATTGCTTGGTGCTGCTGCTGGTAAGGGTGCCTTCAAGCTTAAAGAATTGTTTGACGGTTCAAGTGATGGTGCGCCAAAAACACCAAATTCTCCTAAAAAACCCCAGCCTAAGGCTCCGGAAACCACTCCTGAGGCTCCTGCTGCTGAGCCCATCCCACGCCCAGAAGTACCTATTAACGGCCGTGAATTCTATGTCGATTCAGGTCACGGATTTACACATGAGATTCAAGAATTTGCCCAGGCTAACGGTTCAAATGTAGATGCTAGAAAGGCTTTCGACATGTATAACGAAGCTGTTGCAAAATTTGGGGAAGACGGTCTTATAGAACCGGTAGGCACTTACTTACGAGATGCTGGTGATTTCGGAATAAGCGCACCGGGCAACGCTCAGTGGAAACCAGGTGTTGCAGAATTCTTTAAGAGTAAATTACAATAAAAGTAGTAAGTTATAACAAAAAGGAAAAAATTATGACAGATCAAGAAATTTTACAGAAGTTAGGCTTAGATAATATGCCCCACGAAGTACAGCAACAAACCCTTAGCCAGATTAGCACCGTTGTTGAACTCCGTGTTGCAGGCGCGCTTGCGGAATCACTCTCTGAAGAGCAAAAAGCAAAGTTTGAAGGTGTTTCTAAGGAAAGTCCTGAAAAAGCTTGGACATGGCTTTCAGAACAAGTTACCGATGTTGCCAAGTTGTATCAGGCTGCACTAACGGACTATTTAGCTGAAGTGGCAAGTCGCTAACTAAGAAATAGGGCAACCTACTAACCAAAAGACCACACCTATATGGAGTGGTCTTTTGGTTACGTGCTATAGTGAGCTTTATGGGCTCAGGTAATAAAACGGATCGACAGTGGAGAGATGAGCTTTCGGAAGAGCGATACCGGGTGCTACGTAAAAAGGGGACCGAAGCACCGTTTTCTGGAAAATATGTATTCGAAAATGGAGTCGGTACATATGTGTGCGCGGGGTGTGGCATAAAATTGTTCAATTCCGAGACAAAATTTGATGCAAACTGTGGCTGGCCGAGTTTTTATGATGCGCTGCAAGGCAGTGTAGTTTTTAATACAGATTATTCGCATGGAATGGTGCGAACCGAGGTGACGTGCGGTAATTGT
This sequence comes from Candidatus Saccharimonadota bacterium, assembly GCA_036848695.1. Lineage (GTDB taxonomy): Bacteria > Patescibacteriota > Saccharimonadia > Saccharimonadales > UBA7683 > JACKGS01. The sequence continues at coordinate 927 of DAIUJM010000042.1, read as the reverse complement.
GGCGGTCATCTGGGGCATGTATTTGAAGACGCGCCAACACAACCAACCGGCAAGCGTTTTTGTATTAATTCGGTCAGTCTCGATTTTCTCAAGAAGTAGTATACTATTAGCTGACATGAAGTTTTTACTAAGCGGAGATAATCTAACACTGGCACTTTCAGCAAAGGAAAGTATTTGGGCGCTAAGGCGAAATATTTGTATTCCAGTTACATCAATCACCAATATTGAATGGGTGGCGAGTACTGTGAATACCGGGCGACTTCACGGGCTTCGCGCCCCTGGCACGGGTCTGCCGGGTGTTTTTTACGCTGGATCTTTCTACCGAAAATGTGGCTGGGAATTTTGGTATTTGCGTGTGCGTCAGCCAGGTCACATAATCATCACTACCACGCTTAAAAGGTACCGTGTTTTGCGTGTGAGCGTTGCTGAAGATGAGGCTCTTCGGATACGTGAGTGGTTTAATCAGTACCAGAATACAGGGAAGGTAGCATGAAAGATTTTAAAAAAGCACGACCTACAAAGTTACTTTGGATCGACCTTGAAATGACCGGTCTCGACCCAAAGAAAGATGTAATTTTAGAAGTGGCTGCCGAAGTTACAGACTTCAATTTCAAAACACTCGGTAGTTACGAGGCAATTATTAAACATTCAAATAGACGACTTAAAAATATGAACGACTGGTCAAAGAAGCAGCACGCGGCTAGTGGTTTGACAGAAAAAATTAAAACTATTGGCCGTCCAGAAAAAGATGTAAAGCTAGAGCTTGCGGGGTTCATTAAGGGTCATTTCGGTAAAGAACCGGCTATTATTGCTGGTAATTCAATTCATAATGACCGGCTCTTCATCACCCGCTGGTGGCCTGAAATTGATTCATTGCTTCATTACCGCATGATGGATGTTAGCAGTTTGAAGATCTGGATGCAGGGC
>DAIUJM010000041.1:3958-5549 GCA_036848695.1 Candidatus Saccharimonadota bacterium | reverse complement strand
CAACTAACTACAGAATAGTTGTTTTTACTTTGAAGTGCAAAGATAAGCAGTATTTAATACATTCGAGTAATGGTACAATTGCTACATGATTATCGGGGTAGATATTGGGGGTACGAAGACGTTGATTTCTGTTTTTACAGAAAGCGGCAAGCTACTAAATGAAGTGCGCCTCGCCACCAACCACAACTACGATAAGTTTCTACAAGAACTAGCCGCCCAGGCCAGGCAGCTAGAAACCTCGAAAGCAAAAATTGCCTGCGTTGCAGTACCTGGTCGAATAGATCGTAAAACAGGTGTAGTCAAACGACTCGGCAACCTTCCTTGGCGCGACAAGCCAATTCGTGACGATGTTGCAAAAGCACTAAATATTTCTTCTGTCTACATAGAAAACGACAGTAAACTTGCCGGACTTGGCGAAACAAGAGCACTTCAACATAAATACGAGCGTGTGTACTATATTACCCTGAGCACTGGTATCGGCGGTACGCTAATTGTGAATAGAAACATAGCACAAGAAGTGATTGACGGCGAAGTTGGCATGGTGCCATTTATGCACGAAGGTAAAATGACCAAATGGGAAGATTTTTCTTCTGGTCGCGCTTTTTTTGAAAAATATGGGCAAAAAGCAGTCGACGTCGATGACCCTCTTATTTGGGAAGAATTCGCACAAAATATTGGACCAGGAATTGCTATGATCTGCTGTATTTATCAGGTTGAGGCAATAATTTTTGGAGGCGGCCTAGGTCAGCATCTTGAAAAATTCGCACAGTTCCTTACACCGTTTATTAATAACCTACCTGATACCATCACGAAGCCACAAGACCTCGTTAAGGCTCACTACGCTGATGAGTCAGTAATCTACGGATGTTATTCCTATGCCAAAGACAAACTTGCCTAGCCTTAAGGCAATCATTGCCGACTTCCCTGATATAACTTTTGTAGAAGATGATGAGTTCTATTGGTCAGCTCTTACTCAAACTGTTTACTACGACGCCAATGAAGTAAGTAGCACAAGTGGCACCTACCGGCTACTCCACGAACTGGGGCATGCTCTCTGCCAGCATCAGTCTTATGGTAGTGGAGTTCAGTTACTTAAATTGGAGACGCAAGCCTGGTCTAAAGCACAAGAAGTCGCTAAACAGTATGATATTTGTATAGACGAGAACCAGATAGAATCATGCCTAGATAGTTACCGAGATTGGCTACATCTTCGTAGCACCTGTCCGACGTGTCAGGCAATAGCTATTGAAAATACACCCAATCAATATCACTGTTTCAACTGTTTCCAGAAATGGAAAGTACCGAAAGATCAACGTCGTCGGCATTACCGCCTGAAGTTAGTGCGAAGTACATAGTTTGGAATTTAAAAAAGATGCCTCAATTGAGGCATCTTTTACTACTAACCACTTATTAGTGATTACTTACTAGTTTTGGTACGTCGTGAAATACGACCACCTTTAGAACCAGCAAGACGAGCACGTTCACGACCAGTTAGGCCATCGGCTCCTGGCTTATCGCTTGCGAATCCACCAGTCTTACCTTTTTTTCCACCTTTAGCACCGATTGCTGCGTAAAATGCAGATCCGTACTT
>DAIUJM010000041.1:0-3858 GCA_036848695.1 Candidatus Saccharimonadota bacterium | reverse complement strand
TAAAAAGAGCTCGCGAATGGTGATACGCGAACCCTCCAACAATTTCACCTCTGAAATTACCCTTATGTTAACACAGTATTGTGCTTGTGTCAATAGTATTGCTTGTGATTATTTCGCTCGTCGAATGCAAAGGAAATATTATTTTTCAATAGTTAGACGCGGCTTGACTTGGAACGTGGTAACTCTAGGTGGAATACCGTGCCCTCTCCAACCTTGCTTGTTACAGTAATGTCTCCGCCCAAATAGTGCATGATTAGACTATTAATGTATAGGCTGAGGCCCATACCCTGGTGCGTGAAATCTTCAGCGGACTCAATACGGCTAAGTGGTTTGAATAAAAGATCTAGTTTTTCTTTTGGAATACCTTCGCCAAAATCTTTAACATCTATCTTCACCTTACTGCCCGATTTTCGGGCTGAAATTATTGCCGCCTTGTCCGGCTTATTATGTGCCACGGCATTTTCTGCAAGCGTACTGAGCACTGTACTCAGCAAGAATTCAGGTTGTTTGATTCCGAGACCTGACTTAACCTTTATATTAATTGCACCAGGTTCACCTTGTTTATCACTTACCCTTTTCAATATCTTTGGAAGAGAGATTCTGCTATTTTTTTGCTTAAGCATACCACTATCTAATTTTCTAATGAGATCAAAGTTATCAGTAACTTCTTTTAATTGGCTAAGGCCTTTGTGCAAATATTTTGCATGCTTAGAATCCAACTCTCTCGGTATGCTACTTTCTACTAAAGCAACAGCAGGTATCAACCTTTCAACAATATCGCCTATCACTTCATTTCTGGCAGAATCTAGCCCCTCCTGGTGTTGAACCACTTCTAACTGATAGTTTTTTAGTATTTTTTGTTGTCTATATTGACTATAACTAATGTAGAATATGCTTGAAACTATTAGGAAACCTATGAACTGAGCACCAAGATTTACTAGAGCTGGGGAAAAGTTTGTTGCGGTGAATATGAGCACATTTACTACAATAACTAAAGACGACGTTACTAAAACAGGTATTATTATTGACGGATGAAATATCGAACGTTTATAGCTTGCCAGTTGTTCAGGAATTTTAGAATCAACTTCCAGCTGATCATCCTCAATGCCAGCAACAATTTGTTCTATTGTACTACCAAGCCCTGCTGTAGCAGAAACCAACTTTTCATACTGTGAAGGTAGCTTCTCAACGTCAGCCGAAATAATAGCCATTGGTGTTCGTAGATAATGCGTAGCCAGCGTTAATAATGAACGTTTTTCATGACTAAGTAATTCCTGGCGATTTGCCAAGCGCTTGGTTTTCAGAGCTACGTTAATCTGTTGGAAAATCCTTATTAAGGTAATGAAGGAAAATATTAGTAGTAGCGCAATGATCACCCACGGTGCTGTATTAATAATAGTCTGTGGCGCAACGCCAAGCCTGTTAGCTAGGTTAGCTATCCCTGATTCAACAACATTAGCCGATTCAACCGAACCTTCTTCTCGCCTGTTATCTACCTTTTTCTCGGATTCTTCAGTAACTTCCGGTTCTGTTGACGTTGATGCTGCCAACTGTACTTCCTGAGAAATAATATTAATGCTGTATTCCTGCGTACTGTAACTGTTGCCGTCATATACTTGTACTACGAACGTGTACCTACCAGAAGCTGTTGGTGTTCCAGAAATTTGACCTTTACCACCACCGATACCTACCAGCCGAAGCCCAGGTGGTAGCGAACCCGAAATTATTGAAAATGTTGCGTTACCGTTGAATGCGTCGGCGGTTTGAATCTCTATATTCATAGATATACCTTGAATATATACAGATGAATTAAATTTTGTAGTTGTTATAACCACATTTGGTGGACAAAAATTACCTGAATCAGGAATGTTCCAGCCAAAAGTTGTAGTAATCTTTGATCGTGCCGCACCAGCATTACAATATCCTGTTCCTACCCACAACTGTACATTGCTTTTCAGTGATAGCTTTGACCAACCTTCTAGTAAATTGTCGTAATTGGCAGGCGAAATACTAGTTTTCAACAACATAAATGCAGCATCTGTTAAATTGATGACATTCCATGAACCTAGTGGTTGGTTGAACGAAGTCGCGTAATAAAACATTGCATACATGCTACTAACACTACTTACGTTCCAGTTATCGAGAGGCTGATTGAAGGCGGTAGCGCCTGCAAACATATACGCCATATTGGTTACGTTACCGACATTCCAGTTGTTTAGAGGTTGGTTGAAGACTTCTGCACTATAGAACATATAGTCCATGCTGCTTACACTACCGACATTCCAGTTGTTTAGAGGTTGGTTGAAAGCGTTGGCATTGTAGAACATATTAGTCATATTGTTAACACTACTTACATCCCAACCATTAATATCTGAATTGAATGCAGATGTATTCGAAAACATATTTTGCATATAGTCGACGTTTACCACATCCCAATTGTCGAGTGGTTGATTAAAGACAGTGGCACCGGCGAACATAAAGGCCATATTGTTTACGCTTGCAACGTTCCAGTTATTTAGAGGTTGGTTGAAAGCGAAGGCACTGGCAAACATAGCACTCATATCGGTGACGTTACTGACGTTCCAGTTATTGACCGTCTGGTTGAATGCAGGGGCACCGGCGAACATAAGGCCCATGTTTGTCACGCTACTTACATCCCAGCTGCTCAGTGGTTGATTGAATGCGGTGGCACCAGTAAACATAAAGGCCATATTGTTTACGCTTGCAACGTTCCAGTTATTCAAAGGCTGGTTAAAGGCAGTGGCACCGGCGAATGCAGCAGTCATATCGGTGACGTTACTGACATCCCAGTTGTTGACAGGTTGATTGATTGCGGTGGCACCAGTAAACACAAAACTCATATCTGTAACGTTCGTTAGATCTGGAGAATCAGCAGCTGTTATAGTTACATTTGCCGCACCCCTGAATGCATTGTTCATCGAAGTCCACTGATTACTACCCCACTGCCTAACCTCTAACAACTTCAATCTATCCGAAGGTGTTTCAGAAGAATCCTGTGTTTGTATTCTAGGGAAAGTACCTGTAATTCTGACTTCGTAATTACCTGGTGTGGGAAAAGTGATGGTTGCATCACCCGTAAACAACCCTGCTGAACCATTGTTGACGGGGTTTCCAACCTCTTCCCACGCTACGCTATAACTGTATGTCTCGCCCGTATAGGTTGGGATTGTAATTTGATTACTAGCCGAGATGCCAGTGTTATCGGTCTTCCAAATTGTAACAAACTCGTTTGGCAGATAAGCGGCACTTACAGATCTTGCATTACCAAAAATTAAAATGGAACTTACCCCAATGCTCAACATAAAATAAAACAAGACACCAAAACGATATCTAATGCCCAGTCGTTGGGACAGGTATTGTAGCTTATGTATAATTTTTGTTTGCATTTTTGTAGTTTTTTAGTTTTTACTACTTATGTTTAAGTTTACCCCCTCTTGAAGATAAGCACAAGACATAGTTAGAATCGAGCAGTATAGATCAAGTACGCCTTGATGCACCCACGCCTTTGCATAGAAACCTCGGTAGATATTTAATGGTAGATGTCTACTCTGTTGAAAATGATTTACGGTTTGGAATATGACAATATTTTCTTTCATTAAATTGAAAGGTACCGCAAATGCTAGATTTATCGCCAAAAGAAAAAGAGACCTGTTAGGTCTCTTTATTCTATAATTCGGCGCCGTGCTACCTTCCCCGTAGAGAGTATTATCGCCGCTACTGGGCTTAGCTTCTGTGTTCGGAATGAGAACAGGCGTTTCCCCAGCGCTATGAGCACCGAAGCGTGCGATCTTCACCCGCAGAGATATGAGAAAGGAGTTATGAGCTATGAAGAAAACC
>DAIUJM010000040.1:0-5981 GCA_036848695.1 Candidatus Saccharimonadota bacterium | reverse complement strand
TGCTGTAATAATGTACCAATAACCTGCTTACGAGGTACTGGACCAATCTGTTTGTAGATGAAACCGCCGTCATCTGCAATTGTTAGCTTCAAAATATCACCCTGAACTAATTTTGACTTACTAGCGTAGTTAGCAGGTACCGGATATGTTTTTCCGTCTGGACCAAGCATATTCTGGCCGTCAAAAACTCCTTCTATAACCTTACCGGCAACTTCTTCTCGCTGTGATTGTGCCAGTACAGGATCGTCACCAACAAGGCTAGTTAGAAGTTCCCTGGCAGCCGCTAGGTTAGTTTCTGCTTCACTCAATAACGCCTTCAGGCGTTTTACTTGTTTTTCTGGTAATTCACTCATCTGATAAACCCTTATTTTTATTTACTCGCATCCTATCACGCTAACATTACCATGACGTAAATATCATGTCAATAAGTTTTCCACAGGTCGTCGCCAAGGCTATGACCTGCTGGCAGGACGTTGCTGAAAACTATGATTCGTAGACAGGAAGTTTTTGGATGCTACGAGATGCGTGATGGACTATATTGTAACTGAATGATCTGTAGGTAGGTAGCTTGTATTTTTGTAAAAAATATAAACTTAAATTAAACCACCGCTAAATGTATGAGCGGTGGTTTATAAAAACAAATCTGGTTGAAATAGATTGGTATAACTTACGCTAGTTCTACAGTAGCGCCAGCTTCTTCAAGAGCTTTCTTGGCAGCTTCTGCGTCGTCTTTGCTTACTTTTTCTTTAACGGCTTTTGGAACACCGTCAACGATTGCTTTTGCTTCCCCGAGACCAAGGCCAGTAAGTTCTTTAACAGCCTTGATTACAGCTACTTTCTGAGCACCAGCGTCTTTGAGGATAACATCAAATTCGCTCTTTTCGTCTTCACCACCAGCAGCTTCGCCGCCAGCAGCAGGACCAGCAACAGCTACTGCAGCTGCAGCAGGCTCAATGCCGTATTCGTCTTTTAGAATTGTCTTAAGTTCGTTTACTTCCAAAACAGTCAACTTTGTTAGGTCTTCTGCTAGTTTCTTTAAATCAGCCATGTATTTAATCTCCAATTAAAATAATTTGATATTTGATATTTTATATTTGATAGAAATTAACCTCTCAAATATTAGATATCATGTATGCGAGCATAGCTCGCTTATGTGGCTATGCCGCCTTAGCTTCTACACCATCTAGTAATGCGTGCAAGTTGCCAGAAAGGCCACTCATTACATCGTTTAATGGTGAAGAAAGTGTTGCAAGAACCTGAGCGATAAGCTCATTCTTGCTTGGTAGTGTGGCCAATGCCTTCACTTCGTCAGTTACAAGTAGCTTACCTTCTGCAGAAAATGCACCAACAAGCTCAAGAGCTTCGTTAGTTTTTGCAAAATTGGCAAGTGCTTGGGCTGGCGCTACTTCGTCTTCGCTACTAACTGCATACAGAAGTTGTCCTGTTAGACTGCTAGTATCGGCACCTTTAAGGCTTTCGTTTTGTGAAAGTGCAACGCGTACCAAACGGTTTTTTACAACCTTGATGGTGACGCCCTGTTCTCGGGCAGCACGACGAAGTTTCTGAATATCAGCTACGGTAAGGCCGTCGTAGTGAGCAAAAACAGTCATCTTAGCTGAGCCAAGAAGTTCGCTGAGCTCAGAAACGAGAGCCTGCTTTTTATCGCGACTAATCGCCATATGCTTCCTTTCGTGAAATATCTTGATATTATAGTTCAACCAGATTGTTAATGAGCATTTTGTGAGACTAAAAACAAAAAGTCTTTGGTTCTCGCATTGCCAAAGACTGATTCGGATAAAAACAAATTGTTTGTTTCATGTCCTCGGTGTGACTTATAAATGCACACTGTCTTCGGTAATGATCTAAATAATACTACAGTAAATTATTTCCTATGTCAACAGATCACGGGTATTTTACGCAGGCAGTTGCTGTCGCGATGTTTCACGCTGACTTAAAACTACAAATGGTACGAAAGTAACACTTATAGCTGGTTCGGAACCATCATAAGCTAACGGAAAGTTTACTTCAGGATACACTGTGGGCCATTCTACTGAATCAACTAGTTCTTTCACCCCTGACGCTGCATCTGGGTCGGTTATAGCAAGATTTAACATACGTGACTGAGTAAGATATTCAGTGGCTCTGATTAATCTTTGGTAATGATCTGCTGATTCAGGAGTACAATCCTTTGCGATAGAGCGATTGTAGCGAGCAATATCAACAACTGCTCTAGTGATTAGTCCCGCGTAACTTTCAATGACGGAATTAGATAATGGGTCGAATTTTTCAACTAACTGTTTTTCTCGAACACTCGGACGACAAGTGTTTAACCGGTGGTTTGTAGGATCGGTAGTTTTCATATATATGCTCCATAAATTAAATATCGGGTGTTGAAACCCGATATTATTTTGGCTGTGCTTGGCGGAGTTAACTCACGCTTCGGGCTTCAATAGTAATGAAGCACAGCCGCTTAAGGCTGAGTAGAAGCAAGTGCTGCTGTGCTTGAATATTCATAATAATATACAGTACTCTGCCCTAAATCCATTGTCAATAAGCAAAGCGTAGACAATATATATAAAAAATGCTATAATATTGATGATATGGAGTTACCTCGAAAAGATGAACTGAAAAAAGCGGTACGTTATGGTACTCGTACTTTGTGTTACGCGGGTAATCGAGCCCTGGGCGGTGTTACTGATGTTTTGCAGAAAACAGCAGACGTCGGCCATAGCATACAGGGTGAACCAACTTATGATGAAGCAGTCGAAAAAGCGATTGAATCAAGGTTCGACGATCTTACGGGTTGTTACAACAGAAGTAGTTTTATAGAGAGCATTAAAGAGTTTTATGAAAGCGGCGGTACCGATTTAGTTTTAGCTTTTGTGGATCTAGTTGATCTTAAGGATATTAACGATACAAAAGGTTTTAACACTGGAAGCGCGTCTTTAATTGTGCTTGCTTGGGTCATGAATGAGTATTTTTCTGAAGATACTATTGTGGGGCGTGTTGGTGGTGATGAATTTGTTGTTGGTATTGTTCCTGGAGACCATACGGCAGATGAAACGATTAATCGTGCCCTAAAACCGTACGATAAACGTGTATTTAACGAGCATCTTGGTAGGCGTGTAATTGAACACCGTTGCCCTATAGATATTAAAGCTCTACTTTCGCATGAGAGGGACGATGAAGCATTGACAATTCCAACGAACGTCCATTCTGCAATTGCGGAATTAATGAATGCACAGGTATATGATATTGAAGCACGCTATTGTTTCCAGCACGTATATTTTACTGACGAGCCGATGTCTAACCAGATTGATCGATTCATGGGTCAGTCAGGTCTGAAAGCTGCGCGATCAGTTCGTCGCGTAACGTAATTCGAATTTTGCTTACATAGTTTTTACTATATTTGACTAAGTTTGAACTGAGTAGCGCGCTCAGCGGCGAGTCGGGTTAGTTCTGGGTCTTCATCTTTATTAATAAAGATCATTCCACCGGCTACTAATGGGTGTACGTTGGCAATTGCATCGTACATTTGTTTTGCAAGCTTACGGTAACCTGGGTGACCTTGAGGTGCAGTTCTGAGTTCCATGAAGTGATAGGCTTCTCGAGCATTCATCATCAGTTTCCAGCGCATTTTATGACCAAGTAGCGTGGCGTACTGGGCTTCTTTTTCGTAGTCGTTGGCGAGCAAGAAGTTATATAGTTCGGCGCTCAGGTCGAAGCATTGTTCAAACAGATTGTCGAGTCCTGCTTCTGTAACTAGAGTTGGAATTTCGTAGCCGTAATGTGGCGTTAAAGACTGCCATTCGAGAGCATCTACCATGCGATGACGCTGCAGATCACGGAATATTCCATAGTCACAGACTAAGTCGAAGTTATAGTGAATTGTTTCAAGCGCCCGGCCAGGTTTGTGGCGACGATTAAGTCGTTCACCAATGTAGGTTTTAAGTGCTAGCTCTTTTTCAAAATATGGCCAGTTATTTACTTCAGACTTTAGCTCGTCAAGACTTAGTGAGCTTTGTTCATAAAGCATATGTGGCAGTGCATCCAGTTCATTCTTTGGCCAATAATCTGTCAATCGGACGGCTTCGTCGCCATTACCTTTAATTGGCTGCAACTTCATATTTTGAGCAAGCTCGGCAAGTTTTGCACGTGTATTGGCGCGATACGCCACCCATGCACCGCCACGATCAGGCTTATCAGCTCGTTCAAGAAAGGTTGGGACTACTTTTCTACCTTCGACTAACAGTTTACTACCAACGGTACGAGATTCAGCTAATTCGTCACTTTGTAGATGCATGATTAAGCTTTCCAAAGCTTGTCCACTTGCAAAGATACCAACTGTTGATTTTGTTGCAACTGGTAAGACGGTTCTAATGGCATCACATGCTTGAGCTCTTGTTGCGGCCTTCCACGCGCCGTCGCGGCTTTGTTCGGGTTCCGAGGAGTTTGTCCGCACGTACTGGGTTAGTTTATGTACAAGCTCAGAGTACATATCAAAAAGGGCGTCCATTTGTTTATTGTTGTGAGTAGTGGCTGATTCATTTAAAGTTTCCGGCGTGTAGTATTTGTACTTACCATGTTCATCTTTCTGGTCGAAAAAAATGTACCGGGTAGATTGTTCCAAATACGATGCTAACCTACCCCATTCAAGTTTCTTGGTTAACAAATTACTTGCACCTTCAATGACAAAGTGGATACCCGTGAGTTGCTGAACGCTGTCATCACCGTAAGCTGTAATTACTCGCCTAAGCAGGTCTTCGTCTTTACCTTGAACCTCGCTAAATTCATCTAAAATCGTGACACGCATATCATCACCTCTACGCGAAAGCCGTGCCATTGCCGCCGCAACCGTGGCATTGCTAATTTTGTCCGTGAATACGTAAACGTCTTCGGTGGTACTGGTCACCGCTTCTTGCAGATAACTCTTACCTTGATTTGTAATTGTAAAACTACCGTTTTCATTCTTACGAATATACGGATTCTTAGCGTCACTGCTCGAGACTTCGGTAGATGATTCTGGGGAGACATTTTTATTGTTTTTGCGTAACTTTTTCAGCATAGGAGTGAGCCTTTCGTAGATTATATTGCTAATAGTAGGAATGCTCATAAGTTCACCGTGCTTAATACATTTTATGTGGGTAAAAGTATCTGGGTAAAGATCACAGAGCTCTCTGTAGGTTCTGTTTGCGCCCTTCAAATGTTCGGGGTCGGCATCGTGAATATCTTTTGCTTGTGAGTCACCGCGTTTTTCGATTAAGCGAATTGCAATTTCAGCCGGAACACTTAAGACAATGTTTAGATCTGGTTTTGGAATTCCTAGCATTTCAAACTCTAACTGATCTAACCATTCGTAATAAGCTAATCGTGTTTGAAGATCTTGAATTTTTTGCCCTTGGTGAGCTTTGTTTGCTCCAATGTAGCGATCGGCAATCACTATGACGCCGTCGTCAAGCCACTGCTGAATTTGTTTGCCGCCGTCATAGCGGTCTAGTGCGTAAAATAAAGACGGAACATATGGTCCCAATTCTTCCGCTGTTCCGTAATCTCCGCTCAGGTATTTTCGCTCAAAATAGCTTGCTTCTTCGTTATAACGAGGAAACTTTATCTCTTTAACTGAAAAACCTTCCGATTTCAATCTTTCGACGAGCAGTTTGTACTGGGTAGATTTACCAGAACCGTCTGAACCTTCAATTACAAAAAATAATCCTTTTTGTGTTTCCATCACAGGCCTCTCGGTTTTTTGCGGGTGTCTTTAAAGGCTCGCGGTAACATTTGTTCGGGTCGCCAACTACTAATAAGGTTCGGCAGATCGTCGCCACTGAAATCTTGGTATTTACCCGAAAGGTTTGAGTACTCCCCTTCGACCTCTCCAGTTTCATGAAACACAATTTGTGCAATTCGCTCGCCTACTGGCAGCACGACGCTGTGGTGTTGATTCATGTTGTATATTTCCATTGTCCAGCGGTTAATGTATC
>DAIUJM010000039.1:0-6272 GCA_036848695.1 Candidatus Saccharimonadota bacterium | reverse complement strand
CCTAGACCCTTGCCAAATAGTCCACCGCTACCAACAGCAATCAAGGCTTGGTTAATATGGTAGCCAGTGCCCATAACATCTGCCTCAGGGTTTAAAAACGTTAGAACACGGTCCCGTCGGTGACCTGCTCCAGCAATTGCCAGTACCCCGCCAATAACAATAATGGCAAGCACTGCGCTAAAACGCTTTAAAGAGATGCCGCTTAGGTATAGCATTGTTAACATAATTGCCACAATTGGCACCATAGTGCCAAGATCTTTTTGCAAAACCACTATTTCAAGCCCGATACCGGCCATCATCAGCATGAAAGCGTACATGGTTTCTTTGGTATTAAGCGTACCTTCTTTAATGCGCCTAGAAAAAAACAGTGCTAATCCAAAGATTAAACCAAACTTTAAAAGCTCAGCCGGCTGATACGTGATGGGGCCAATATGCACCCAACGCGTTGCCCCACCGTATGTCAGGCTTAGCGCTGGTATCAATAGAAAAAAGAACGAAATAATAGCAAAGAATATGATCAGCTTCTGAAAACGCGCCCACATACTAAGTGGTATGATACTAGCTGCAGTAAATACACCGAAACCAAGTAACAAGAACAATATTTGTTTATACATAAAGTGATTAGGGTTTACATCTCCTACTAACTGGGCGCTAATGGCTGGGCTTACTGAATAAATCACCACAAGACCTATGGCCAATAGCATAAAAATACAGAGCATCAAAATGTAATCAGGTCGATGTCTCCGACCAAGTGCATCCTCAACCCGTGCAGGTGCACGAACGCGGCGGGTACTTGGGTTCATAGAGACAGAAACCCTCCGAGTACAGCGAACAGTAGACCAATTACTGCAAACACTTGGCCGAGAATCCAAAAGCGCATGGTGACTTTTGTTTCAGGCCAGCCCTTCGCCTCAAAGTGGTGGTGAATCGGTGCGGAAATGAATATTTTTCGCTTCAGTATTTTTTTAGATGCAATCTGAAGCGCAGCACTAGCAACTTCGAGCACAAATACAAAGCCAATAACAGGAATTAGCAGTGTTGCATTGAGCATTATCGCCACAACAGCAAGGCTCGTACCGAAAGCAAAACTGCCTACATCACCCATGAAGAAACGTGCCGGGAAGATATTGAACCACAAATAACTGAGTAGCACGCCTACCATCGTCAAGCAAAATCCGGCGAGACCGAAGTTACCCTGTAAAAAAGCTATGAGACCGAATGAGGCGAACGCCGTAACAAGCAACCCGCCCGCAAGGCCGTCGAGGCCGTCTGTAATATTCACAGCATTAGCAGTAGCGATGATCACAAACACAAAAAACAGGAATAGTAAGGGTGCGGCAATCATAAACGTGCCTTCAAAAGGAATGTGGATCGAGCTGTAGCCAACACGATAAACAAACCAGAAGCTAAGTGCGGCGGCTATGAGCGTAGTCAGTAACAATTTAATTTTAAAGTTCAAACCTGCCGTACCCCTACCGCTACTACGAAGGTTGATTATGTCGTCGAGCAATCCCACAAACCCAGCGCCAATTGCGGCACCGAGAGGTATCCAGGTTTGACCCCTATCAAGGTTCCACAGTAACGTCACAACACTAAGTGCCGTTAAGCCAATCACTCCGGCCATGGTTGGAATGTGCCGACGATGCTTCTGCGCGTGCATCTTCTGATACACTGCTGCTTTTTCACCACTAACAGAATCTGTGCGCGGTTGCTTCCACCATTTATACTTATAGGCGAACTTAGTGTAAACAGGAGTTAAGATTGTAGCGAATGCTATACCCAAGAAGCCGAACACTAAGACCGGCTGAAGATTATCGAGTATTAATTGGATTGTAATTGGTACTTGTTGCATAGCTTCCTTATTCTACATTGGTTTTATGTTGTAATAATCAATAAGCCAGTTACTGATTTCGCCAAATATCGGGGCGGCGGCGGCACTTCCTGAATAGCCAGCAAGTTTTGAATCATCTACACGGACCATTATGACATATCGGGGCAGTTCGTCGCCACCAAAACCTAGGTAACTACCAATTGTATTAGCATCGGTATATTTACCTGTCGCCGCATCAATAATCTGAGACGTTCCGGTTTTTCCCCCAACATTATAGCCAGGACGCATGTAGCCTGCTACAGCGGAAGATTCTTTTAGAGCGGTTCGAGTCATTTCAATTATCTGCGCCGATGTTTGTGGTGTCACCACGCCGCTTCGTACTGGCTTAGGCGCCGAAGATAGCACGGCACCCGTATCGTCCATAACACCCTCGACTAAATGCGGCTTGTAGTAATTGCCGCCGTTGATAACGCTCGAAAATGCAGCTGCTGTTTGAACCATTGTCACCCCCATACCCTGTCCAAAACTCATGTTAGAATAGCGTACGTTATTTCCTTGCTCGGTTGTTGGGCCGTAGATGCTTCCAGTGCCCTCACCTGCTTGTTCAATGCCAGTTGCTTCACCAAAGCCATACCGGTCTGTGAAGTAGCCGTATAGCTTCTCACGAGCTTGTTTGTTGATTGAGCCACCACCAAGTTGAGACAATACGTGAACAACACCAGTATTAAGCGAGTACTTTAAAACATCAGTCATTGTACGAGTCCCGTTGACAGATTGTTCAACGTTTTTAATTTTTGCATCATCTACTTGTACTGAGCCAGTGTTTTCAAAGGTTGAATCTTTGTTTACAACGCCTTCATTTATGCCGCTTGCCATTGTAAGCACCTTAATATCTGACCCAGCCTCGTATTGATCACTTACCACACGGTTTTGAAATTTTTGAAATGCATCATCTTGAACTTCGTAATATTTTGCGGGATCAAAACTTGGGAAGTTAGCCATTGCCTTAACCGCACCTGTTGCCGGATCCATAACAATAACACTGCCTTTGGTTGCGCTACTTCGTTTCAAGCCATTTTGAAGTGCTTCTTCTACTCTTGCTTGAATATTACGATCTATGGTTAGAACAACATTATCGCCGTTTTGTGGTTTTTTAGCAATATTGGTAGCATCGTCTAGACTAAGTGGCACACCGCTCACATCTGTGGTAGCTTTTAATACACCTGGGGTGCCAGAAAGTCTTGTATTAAGTGCGCTTTCTATTCCGTACTGCCCCACGCCTTCGTCGTTAACAAATCCTAAAGCCTGCGCACTTAGCTGTCCTTCTGGATACACCCTTTGTGGCACTGGTATGACATTAATACCCTGAAGCTTTTCTTTATTTTTAAACAGTTCGTCAACTTGCGCCTTGTTGAGGCGTTTTTGAACAACTACGTATTCAGTGTCTTCTGTCTGTAATAGTTTTTTTACCTTACCGCTGTCTACCTTCAAGATTGCAGCTATTCTGTTAGTCGCATCTTCAATATGCTTTACAGCTGTTGGATCAGCATACAGCGTGTACACCGTAGCGTTCAAAACAGCTGGAACAATTTCATCACCATCACGAAAATAGACCGCCCCACGCGAAGCCGGAATGGTAAATTTCTTCTGATGTTCTGCATTGGCAAGCTGTGTATAGTGATCATGCTGCACTACCTGTAAGTAGAAAAGCCTGGCTACTAAAATAAGTCCCATAAATATAACGATCGCCTGCATGCTCGATGCCCGATTTATTTTAGGACGCTTAGCAGCTGGTGATTCTTGTTTAGTTGGGTATTGTCTGCGTCGTTGTGGATTCATGCCTTGCCTTCTATTATACGGTAGCAAGAAGTTATCGTACTCACTGATGACTATAGTTCATATTCATCACGAGTGAATGCAGTAACTATTATAAAGTTCTAACGTATTGTTTGCACATTAGATGGTGAAGTCAGATTTTGTGCGACAGTGCTATTCTTGACTGTTTCAAGAGAGCCCAGGCGTGCTGCTTCTACCTTCAGCTGCTGCTGTTCAGCAACAAGTGCATCTCGCTTAGCTTCTAGAGTGTTAATTGGGTATGTATAAGCGTTTGTTTTATTAATCTGAGCAAGATACATAAGACCCATAACACAAAGTAGCATCACTACTACAACGGTATGTGCTACAGGACCAAAATGTTTACCATCAAAACTGTGTCGAACGGTGTTTTGGTTTCGACGCCATGATGTATTTGCCTGAGCTCGTGAGAGCATGAATGTGGTGGAATGTGACATGTGAACCTTATTTATTTTGTTATTTGTTTTTGTTTTACGTTTGGTGTCTTCACTAAATGCATGGTGAGCGCCCCACTAAGTGAGGCGCTCGTTTTGAAGTATTAAGCCACTCGGACTTTTACTTTGTATGCACGGGAGCTAGTTCTTACCTGAATTGGCATTTTTGCCCCTTCCTTTTATGTGTTTATTTTGATGACTGCACGAAGCTTTGCGCTTCGAGCACGTCGGTTTAAAACATCCTCAGTTGCACCGCTTATTGGTTTCTTGGTTAACAGCTTGTATCGTGCTTCAAAACCTTTATTGGCTTCTTCAGCAAAAGCTCGTTTAACCATTCGATCTTCTAAACTATGGAAGCTAATTATCGCTGCCCTGCCGCCAGTTTTTAATAAATCTGGAAGAAGGTTCAGAATAACTTCTAGTTGTCGAAGTTCTTCGTTTACCGCAATGCGCAGTGCTTGAAAAGTACGAGTCGCTGGGTGCGTTTTGCCCCGACGACCATAAACTTCCTCAACAATAGACGCAAGCTCAAGTGTCGTCTGCAGCGGACGAGCATTAATGATCGCCTCTGCTATTACTTTTGCCTTAGGTTCCTCGCCGTAACTTTTCAAAATTGAGATCAGTTTATCTTTTGATGCACTGTTAACAATTTTAGAAGCGGTTACTTCTTGCCGAGAATCCATGCGCATATCGAGTGGTGCTTCAGTTTGAAAACTAAATCCCCGCTCAGCATTGTCAAGGTGTGGTGACGACACACCTAAGTCAATTAGAATCATGTCGAATTGCTTGCCTTCATCATGCAGTGTTTGTGCGGCGCTCGCAAAATCTTGATGGATTATTCGAGCACTACTCAACTCTGAAGATTCTAGCGCGACAATCGCGTTTTCATCTCGATCGACTAGTGTCATTTCTGACGTATCACCCAATTTCGAAAGTACCCTAAGTGCGTGGCCGCCATAACCTGCTGTCAAATCAAGATATGATTCGCCCAAATTGGGTGCAAGTAACTTTAGCGTAGCCTCAAGAAGTACAGGAACGTGGGAGTTGTTGTGGTGGTGTGATTCTTTTACCATTACTTACGCTTAAGAATAAAGAATCAAGACGCATGAATCAAGGATACTTGCTTCTTACTATATAATTCTTTCTTCTGACGAAGTATTGGTTCGAGGTCACCTACCTAGTAGCTGGCTTTTTATTTTTGTCCCGAATGCACGGGTTGCTTGTTTTTGTTTTTGTTTGGCCAGTGAATTACGATAACGGTTTGTTATTACATGTTTCACTAGCGAGAGAGACTTATGTGTGAGGTGGAGTTTTTTTGGGAGGTTTTTTTAAAACCGAAGGTACAAAGATCTATTTAATGTGTAATCTTAAGGTCCCACTGCCAACTACTAGATAGTTGACCTCGAAAGGTTGATACGTGCTAATTGTTAAAGTGCCCTATGAACTTACAGCTCTGCCGATTCGGTTGCCACTAAGCGCCAGTACTGACCGGCTCTTACTGCTGTAATATCTTTGGCAATCTTTGCGTATTCCAGCAAATGATTTTCCAGAGTGAACCTGCCCTGCTTAAGATCTAGACTGCTCTCGATCTTGCCCATCCGAAGTCGAACGTTCTTGTCGGCTATTGCCTCATCAAGAATATCGCCTCGTAGTGCCGGTTCTAGTGTTTGTTCCCAGACATCTTTTGGATATAGATGTAAGTAGGAGCCAAATCCACGTGTTACCACTACTCCGCTGGCAAACTCTGCTCGAAGTTCCGCAGGAATTGTTAACCTGCGCTTATCGTCAAGCTTGCGTTGAAAGTAGTCTACTGTGGCCATAGTTTTTTAAATGTTTGTTTGTGGGAGCAGCTTGTTTTTTGTCCTGCTCATTTCCACTGCAATCATCATACTACCCACAACTACCCACATGCAATACCTTTTTCACACAAAATTACCCATTTTACCCACCAAAAATCAAAAATACCCCACTTATCCACAGTTCGGTGGATAAGTGGGGAGATTTCAGTGCAGTTGTCATTCTCAGCTTCAATGTGTTCGAATAAAGTTGATAACCTGTTCATAGCGTTCATCATCGATTTTACCCAACTGTTTCAAAGAATCTAGCAAACCTGTAATTGTAAAAGCCGCCTCAATTTCATATCCAGCATCTCT
>DAIUJM010000038.1:5094-6386 GCA_036848695.1 Candidatus Saccharimonadota bacterium | reverse complement strand
CTTAAAGAGTGGTGAGTTGTTGAATCAGTGGCTTCAGGTCCTCGGCTAGATTTTGAATGTTTTTTACTTGTTTCAGGAGCTTTGGAGCATGGGACTGGGTTAGACGGAGTAGCTTGATGTGATCTGGCGTGAAGTTGCCTGCTACACTGCTCGCAAAGCTCATAGTATCTGTTGAAAATGTGTATAGACTGTCTGGAGTTAGCGTGGCGCCATTTTGATCTGTTGTGAGGTTTGGTTCCTTGCCCTGTAGTTTTAAGAGTCTCATGTAAAACCATAGTTCTACGGCCACAAGCGGAAGCTCTAGATCGGCCAGTGCATCAAGAGTGGCTCGGAGTAAGTCAAAGTACTCTCGCCCGGCCTCATCTTCAATAATTTTATCTAGCATCTTCATAGCTTCGTAGCCAAACATCATCCTCTGTAAATCGCCAATTATTGGATCCCAATGAGTTTCTAACCGCGTGCTTACAACTCGCGCAAGATCACCTCTGGTTTCTAAAAACGTAACGGTACTTTCTGAAAAGAGTTCTATGCCACCTGCTAACTTACTTTTAGAACGCCTCACACCCTTAACCATGGCACGGATTTTACCAATTGGCGTTAAGAACGTAACAATACGGTCTGCTTCTCCGTAATTTGTTCGGCGTAAAATTATAGCCGGCGTTGTCTGCTGTTTCATGAAACACCTTGAAGCGAAAGTTGTTTTTTAATTGCACTCACCAAGTCTTGTGGCTTTGTGTGTGGTTTGTATAAGTATTGCACTACCCCGTAATGTTGCCAGCGTTCTGGATCCATAGCAAAATCGTGCTGACTCACACTACTTAAAACAACGACCGGCGTAGGATTAATATCTGAATACGATGCCAATTCGTGCAGAAACTCGACACCATTGTGCGCCGGAAGAAACATATCTAAAATTATAAGTTCAATCTCTGGGCAAGTATCTAAAACTTGCAGTGCCTCTTCAGCCGTACGTGCCCGTTTGACGTTACACATCTTATTAAAAGTCAGGGCATCGCTGTACATTTCTGCCAACCAATCGTCATCTTCTACCAGAAGAATAGTAGACATTTCTTAAGAACCCAGTCCCGTCATTCTCAGCTTGACTGAGAATCCAGTGGTTAATAAATCATTTTTTTTGAATAGATTCTCAGTCAAGCTGAGAATGACAAACCGTAAGAAAGTTTTCGTAACATAGAGTTTCATAATTCCCCAAATAGACTTAGCTGTTTTGAAAGCTGCAAGTTAACAAGAAAACTAGATCCGTCTTTGCGACGCGTTAGTTCTAGTTTACC
>DAIUJM010000038.1:2352-4994 GCA_036848695.1 Candidatus Saccharimonadota bacterium | reverse complement strand
GCGTGTAAGCAACCTTTATCGGCTAGAATTGTCTGCCTCTGCCGAAAACTTTTTACCGCAATCAACTGAGCCTGTTTGCGAGCGTGAGGCATCAATTCATGTGCTACTTCTTCCATAATTAATTGAGGACTGATCGGCTCTAACCTTAGCTCAAGCATGTGCTGTTCAAGTTCATAACCGCGCAGAATACTGTCGATTAATGAAAGTAGCCTGTCTGAAGAAAACTGAATTCGCTCTACATATTGCTGGTACTGAGTTGAGCTCACTTCACTTCCCTGTAACTGCGCACTCAGACCACTAATAAGTGTTAGAGGAGATTTCAGCTCATGCGCAACGCTAGCAATCAATTGCTGATGCATGCCACTAGGCTGCGCCGCGTTGGGTGTAGCTTTTTGATCCGCCACGAATGTACTCCTCCTCTATTTCTGTAGGTTCATTATAGCGATCGTCCTTCGAAAAAATCGAGTGCTAATGCTTTGCAAATTACGGTACAAAGGTCAGGTTCTTGATGACAATGTTGTCAAAATCACCTCTGAAGTCTTTGTTCTCAGTCCATACTCGCATAGTTTTTTCACGAAGTGGGAAGATCACCATACTTCCTTCTTGATCTTTCTTAAGTAACCCATCAAGACGCGCACCAGTTACGCCAGACACAGATACTGAAGTAGCTTTAAGTTCACCTTTTTTAACCTGTGCATCGTATTTCTTCAACTCTGTTGAATAGGCGCCTCGTACTAGGCTCATTCTGAGCGCATAGTTAACGTCGTCTGCAGGAACAAAGTTAGGGTGACCGTAATAGTCCATGGTTGCGTCTTTTGCAACCTTTACATAACTGCTCCATGTTTTTGGAAACTTAAGTACAACCGAACCAGATTCAGCCGGTGATGTATATTGCTTTAAAGGTTGTTTTTCTCGCTCGGTAAATTCGGCTTCAAGCTTGTCTTTCTGTGCGGTCTCCGCCTCAGTCACTGCCTCGGCAATAATTGGTTCGTTCTTATCCCTCTGTTCAACATATTGGTTGTGATACATAACTGAAACGATACTAAGTGCAATAACCGCAATTGTTAGTAATGTAAGTGGAACTACCAATAAGCTGATGGAGCCTTTTTGATCAATTTTTTTCTTCGAAAACATAAGCATACTTTATCTTAAAACCGTCACCGATGCAACTTATGTGATATTGAATAATGACACTAGTACCCTACTGAGTCATGCGTCTTGATTCTTACTTCTTATTGGTACTTGTACAAATATAGGGCACCGTCTACTTTTGAAGGTTTTTTTTCAGTAATCTGAAATGTGTAGCTCACAAGACGTCCAACTGAAAGCTCTTTAGTAAGTTTCTCGTGCAATTTACTCATGTACGGGTCGAGTAGGAACACAAACACACCTTTAGTGCCACGCGGAAGTGGGATATTCCAAAAATTTCGGCAATATATATGCACCTGAGTGCCGAAGCGCAGTGTACGCATTTTAGATACAAACCACACAAATGGATTAAGCTCATAACCATAACAAACTAGGCCACGACGCGCTGCTTCAATCAGCACCGCCCCATCGCCTGAACCAAGATCTACAAACACCTCACCCTTCTTGAGGCCCAGAAGATCAAGCGCTTGTTTAGCCTGCGTCTTCCTGGTTGGAAGATAAGGAGCGCCAAATAGCAGTACAAATCCAAAAGGCAAAACAAACAAACAAGCTAGCAACCAGATGATCATTTTTCGAACTTTTGCTTTATAATTTCTACGTTATTCTTGGCTTTTTCGAGCAGTTCTTCTACTTCTTTTGCAAGTTGTAGAGCCTCTTCATACTTCTGCAACGATTCTTCAACGGTAATCTCTTCCGATTCAAACCATGTGAGTAACGACTCTAATTTTTCTAGTTTCTCTGCAACCGTTTCACGTTGAGCTGACATGTGTTACCTTCGCCTTCGCTTCACCATCTTGAAATTGAACTGCTATATCATCACCTATTGTAACATTTGCGATGCTACTAACCGGGGTCCCCCCTTTTCTAACCAAACTATATCCACGGCGCAATACTTGGTTTGGATCAAGTTGGCTTAGTGTGCGTCGAATTGAGCCAAGCGTACTTAATTGTTTTTCAAAATAAACATTCAGAGATCTTTTAATAGCAGTTTGAACATTTTCGAGATCTTCTTCAAAAACACGAATCGCCGCTTGCACTCCATTGCCAGCGGTTATCGCAATGCGCTGAGCACGCTGCACAATTTCGCTTTTATCAGGAACCAATAGTTCGGCCGCATTACTAGGTGTAGCGGCTCGTACGTCCGCAACTAAATCCACCAGGCTTATATCAACTTCGTGTCCGACGCCAACAATGGTTGGCGTTCTGCTAGACGCAACCGCGCGGACAACATCTTCATGATTAAATGCCGCTAAATCATCAGCGCTACCACCGCCGCGAATAATTGCAATTACATCAAGGGGTTCGGCAAGTTCATTCAAATGGTTTATTGCTCCTACAATCTGGCCTGGCGCATCCATGCCCTGCACCGTTACGTCGGTGAGCACAATGCTAAGCCCTCCCCAGCGATTGTTTAGAATTTTAATGAAGTCCGCATAGCCAGCTGCTCCGGAAGAGCTTACAACGCCGATTCGAACCGGAAAACGTGGCAATGG
>DAIUJM010000038.1:0-2252 GCA_036848695.1 Candidatus Saccharimonadota bacterium | reverse complement strand
ACTTCACCTTCAACCAAAATGAACGGAAATGCCGCATCTAGCGTCTGATTAATAAGTTCGATTGCCTCGCCAACCTGCAGGGTCACATCTTGCATTTAGGCTTCCGCTTCACCGAGCGTATCGAGCGCTTTGTGGTAGTAGAAGTAACCCACCGGCAAACTTATGAGCATATTAAGTACGCGGTACATAATTGTTACCGATATTGCCAAACCCGCAGGAACACCAGCAGATACAAGCACTGCCGTCATCAAACCTTCGTACACACCAATGCCACCCGGCAAAACTGCTATCAGGCCAGCAAAGTTAGCAAGTGCATAGGCGATTATAACGGCGCCTGGGTTCACAAATTGACCGTAAGCAATGTAGACCACGTAAATTGTAGAAAGTTCTGTAATATTGGCCAGCATAGAATAAAAGAATGGCCGGCGCATCTGCGGAAATTTTTCTCTCAGCAGATTGTAGTTTTCGTGCATTTCGTTGAATACTTTTTCTACCCGCTTCAGGCTGATTGTCTCAGGATGCTTCGGACGTACAAATTGCAGTACCCTGTTCACTACTTTTGTAAGTGTTTGAGAGAATGTGTGAATACGCGACTTGCTACTGGCAACATAAATACCGCCAACAATTGCAAAGACCGTCAAGAATGCAAGTGAGCAAGTAATGAAGATGGTCATGTTACTTGCGCTACCTCCAAGCGACAGCATGAAGAGACCAAGGAAAAGCAAGATTACATAACTAGCAAATGTTAGTACAAAACGCATGGTTTGCGTAAGAGTTGATTGAGCAGTTGTTACACCGTATGGCTTAAGACGAGCCGTAAAGTAACTAAAGCCAGAGACCCCCCCACTTGGGAAGACATGATTAACAAAGTTCATTTCAAGCGCAACTTTAAACATTAATTTAAATGGCTGCTTGTTACCGAGTATGCGTAGAAATTCCTGATACAAATGAGCATAGGCAGCATAATTTTGTAGTTGCAACGGAATCATAAGTAGTAATGCGATAGCATTTATACGGCCAAGATCTTGAAACGCCTTCTTAATATCTTCACGAACCAGCAAAATTGCCGCGCCCAAAAGCAGAAACGTGATCACGTTTAAAATCATCTTCCAGTTCCGCTTTATATATTTCTTCATATCTTACGGTCTATTATACCGCGCTGTGGCTGGTAGTGAATAGTGTTAGTGGTTAGTGGATAGTTAAATCCGTATTCACGGGATTTTCCGTCCCCTCCCAACCATCCAAAAAACCGATGAACCAACCTTCCAAAAAGACGATTAAAGCCAGTTCCTTTATCTCAAATCCGTAACTAAGGTTATTATTTGAGATTGCTTGCATTGAACTGGCGCGGCTTTTTGGGAGATTGGTTCTTTCGTGTTTATTGGTCTGGTTGGTGCTTTTTCCTTCTTTTTGGCAGCAAAAAGGAGAAGGGTATATGCACTACGCGCATAAGCGATTACTGGATTCCCGATCAAGCCGGGAATGACACCAAGTTGATGGTTGATTCTTATCTGCTCATACCCGATACTTATACCTATGCAGATCGCAATTTTAGGTAGACAACCAGAGATTTCTTTGGCGGAATTAGAAAGTTTATTCGGTGCCGAAAATGTCACCCCGCTTGGTGAATACGCTGCACTAGTGAACAGCGAAGACCCACTCCCCCAAACTCGCCTTGGTGGCACAATGAAGTCGGCAAAATTGTTAACCCGTCTTGAAAATACGGATCTAACAGGTGCGTTTACTTACCTGCAGCAATCTATTCCTGAACATCTAAAGTATCTGCCCAAAGGAAAGCTACAACTAGGGGTCAGTGTGTATGGCTACCCTGCCACACGTGACTGGCTATTAAAACAGATGTTGACACTTAAAAAAGTAATTAAAAAAACCGGCCAGAGTGTTCGTATTATAGAAAATAAATCCGAGGCACTGGAAGCCGCGCAAGTTCTTTACAACAAACTTACCGGACCACTTGGTTGGGAGTTACTCCTAATTAAAGACGGTGCTGACATCTTAGTTGCGCAGTCGACTGCCGTGCAAGATATCGACGCCTACGCCGAACGAGATTTTGAACGCCCAATGCGCGACGCATTTGTCGGTATGTTACCTCCCAAGCTCGCACAGATAATGCTGAATTTAGCCGTTGGCGAAAAGTTCTTAGAGCTTAGTTCTCAGAACTTAGAAGAAGACGGCCCTAAGATCCAAGATCTAAGATCTAAGATCTCTGTCCTCGACCCCTTCTGTGGCACCGG
>DAIUJM010000037.1:0-6529 GCA_036848695.1 Candidatus Saccharimonadota bacterium | reverse complement strand
TTGTTCCAAGAAGAGTAGTACTTGGCATAGTGGATGTATGGACTTAGTCGCTTCACTTTTAATTATATCACTTCAGTACCGCGGATCATTTTTCGGTTAGCTTAAGCGGATATTTCACATATTAATGCTTCAATATAGCCAGATAAAATAACCCAACTTTTTGTATTAGTAGAGTAGTGATTTTCGAACTACAGAACTTCCTTTAATTCTTTCCAAGAAATTCCCGTAGCCCATGTATATAGAACTGGGCCGTCCAGAAGCTGCTGCTTCTCTTCTGGGTCTCCGGAAAGAGTGTCTACACCTTCTTCTAGCACTTGTACTTTATACCCCCGTGAGGTCAATTCTTGTGCAACACATAGTACACAACAGTTGAGAGTTAGACCAATAAGCACAACATTAGTTTCACCTGGTTTACCAACAACGTCACTCAGCCATTCGCCAAATGCTTCTGGATCTTGATAAGGTATTCCCGGTTGGCAATTAGCATCTCCAATTCCTTTTCTAGTCCAAATTGGAGCAGGCATGGATTTTACCCAAATTGGTAATAACTTAAGGGTGTCAACAATCTCGGATTCATAACCAGGTGTGCCTGGGTGACAGCAATCATCGCGCAAGCCCAGTCGCGGTTGTCGATAGTCGGAAATAATTTCTGCTATTTTGATTCCCCGTTCTTGGCAGAATGGTACTAAAGTTTCTTTCACAAACCTCACGTTTGGGTGGGGTTTGTAGGGCCTAGTTCCTCCACCTGTAGAAAAATCTCTCTGCAAGTCAACTGAAATTAGTACGGTTTTGTTCATTATTTCATAATACACTAATCGGTTACTGTATTATTCTTAGCAATAAATAACTTGGCTGAGCATACAGGTCAGGAACCCTGTCTAAGGTGTAAAATGAGACAAATGAGACACGAAACGCGGGTGTCTCATCTGATACCTTGATATTTGATAGTTCAATACAGATATGCTGTTATAATTATTGCATGAAGAAAACAATACGAGTCGTTGGCTGTGTCATGCAGCACGAGGATAAAATTTTATTACTGCTAAGGTCCGCTAAAGAAACTGACCCATCATTGTGGGGTATTCCTGCAGGTAAAGTAGAAAAAGACGAAAGTGATGTAGAAGCAGTGATCAGGGAAGTGCATGAAGAAACTGGCATTCAGCTTAAAGAAGCTGATCTTGAGAATATAGGACACCTCCCTATTGAATACGACACCTTTATTGTTGATTTCCCAATGTTTCATGTAAATTTCGATCAGCGTCCAGACGTAGTACTTGCTCCTCGAGAACACATCGACTTGCAGTGGGTCTCTCCTAGAAAAGCTCTTGAACTTCCTGAATTGATGAAAGATGTCGATGTAATTATCGAGAAATTCTGCATAGAAAAGTTAAACATAAAATAGAATTTACATACTAGCCCAATAGTTATATAATAAGCTGTAGGACTTGAACTGTATATATACCAAGACACAGAATTATTCTACGAACTTTAAGCAAAGAAATCAGAAATTGAAAGTAAGCTCGGTTATGCAGTAGATTGGCAAGAATTGCCTGAACGCAAAGCTAGTAGAGTTATAGTTACGAAATCAGGCAACTTCCAGAATGAATCAGAGCAAGATGAGTTAATTGCATGGCTAGTTACTAAGGCTGACGAATTTACAAAAGTATTTAAAAAACTCCTTTAAAATTACCTAGACTTACAGATAGCACAGCGGTACTGTTGTCCTTACTATGGAGACATTACCTAGCCTTAAATACTGTTTATATGCCCGCAAATCGAGCGAGTCTGACGAACGTCAAGCGATGTCAATAGACTCTCAGATTAAAGAGATGCAGGCTATGGCCGAAAGAGAATGCTTAAATGTTATTGAGGTCAAAAACGAAAGTTTTTCAGCAAAGGAATCTGGACATAGACCAGTATTCAACGAACTCCTTCATGACCTTCGAAACGGTAAATACAACGCAATACTTACTTGGGCACCAGATCGTCTAAGTAGAAACGCAGGAGACCTCGGATCGTTAGTCGACTTAATGGACTTAAATCGACTACAACGAATTCGTACATTTGGACAGTCCTTCAGCAATACTCCAAATGAGAAATTCCTTCTTATGATCCTTTGTTCTCAAGCCAAGCTAGAGAATGATAATCGAGGCATAAATGTAAAACGTGGCATACGTGCTAAATGCGAGATGGGCTGGCGACCTGGAGCAGCGCCAATTATAAAGGAAATGTTTGAACGCTCTGGTTTAATGAACCAGAGCGGGCGTACTATCAAAGACTGGTTGGACAGTATCGACTTCAGAACTAAATCTGGCGCATTATTATCACTAAGTCAGATCTACAGAACATTGACCAACCCTTTTTATTACGGCTGTTTTGAATATCCGGCAGGTGGTCCAATCTATGAAGGCAAACATCCACCGATAATTACAAAGGAGCTGTTTAATATCGTACGAGCAAGGATGGATTCAATCGTACCAGAAAAACCAGCGTGGGGCTCAAAGAAATTTCCATTCAAACACTTATTCTACTGCGGTGCATGTGGTTCTAGACTAACTGTTGAAGAACATTTCAAAATGAGGGCGGACGGTGGAAGAAATAGGCACGTATATTATAGGTGCACGAAATCGACCAAAGACCCTGACTGTGCAGAGCGCTCAATAACGGCAACAATGATCACAGAACAAATACTTGCTATGACTGATGCCGGAGAGTTCGATGATATTGAGCCAAATGAGAAATTATTCAACAAAATAGAACAATATAAACGCGTAACTAGCCAACTGATAAAAGATCACGGAATTGAAGCATCAGAAAGAGCGCATTTCAGAAACTATGCGAGCTATGTTCTTAGGCAAGGAAATATAAATGAACAAGATGGTTTCATACGAGGTCTAAACTTGCCACTATTTGTCAAAAATAAGCAGATCTATCGCAGACTAAGCATCTAAACAAAAAAGAGTCGGATAAACGACTCTTTTTGCTAGCATTTCTCTCTTTGCTGATGTAAAAGCAGAATGAGGGACATAGGTCTCAAATTCTGCTGTCGCATCTGGCTGGGGCTAGTGGATGCGTTTCAGGAAGAATTTAAAAGCAGTGACGTACCCAGTAACTATCCCAAGAACTATGCAACAACGGGCATTGGAAAGCCATCAGAAGTATAGCCGTCAGCGAGACCGGTCGTGGGTGGGTCAGAACGACTGTAGACAGCCACTGTTGTCTCGCACATTCTGTTAGCATCAAAACTAAATTCTAGTTTGATATCATCTGCAGTTACATCGGTAATTGGAGGCTGAAACTCTGCAAGATCTGCTAAGAGCGTCGAGGCCGCTAATTGCGCAGCAGCGTAGGTTCTCTCTGTAGAAATTACTTGAATTTGGTCGGAATCAAAGCGATTAGTCGCTTTTGGATCTCTGAAGCATGTTAGATTTTTTCTAATTATTTCTGCCATAGTTAATTGAAATTATACGTTTAACCTGCTTGAATTCAAAGCATAAGGAATTAAAAAGTCGCTCCATCACAATTTCGAACGACTAACGAGTAGTCGTAACTGGGGATAGTGGCTGCGTTTCAGGAAGATTACATCTGTTTTAAATCTTCAAGATCATATTGGAGTTCATCAAGTTTTTCTTGCATCAGCTTAGTTGACTCAGTGACGGCTTTGTTATAAATTTCAGGTGCTAAGTTTTCTAGAATTATGTCAATTATTTCTTGCGCAGCTATAACTCCAGCTGCATTTGGATCATCAATATCTTGGATTCTAGCAATGACCTCATTAATACATTTTTGACCTAGCTCTTTATCGTCGGTGTCCCATTTTCTAATCATACATTCATTATATACATTGTTGTCAGGATCTAAAAGCCTATGTGGAGATGAGGGATGAACGCTCTGCTGCTCCCTGCGACATTTTCTCTCTGGCTTCCTTGCAGGAGGCAAGATGCGAGAGCGTCTAGTGATCGAACTCCCCGATCTACACTCATTTCATTCGTTGATCGGCGGCTCAAACCCAGCCCACAATCACGAAATAAGACCAGCAGATGCTGATCTTATTTCGTGGCTGGGGCGAAGGTTCCTTAATAGAACTTTTTCCATGCAGGAAGATGATCCAATAGTGGACGTTGAAGAGATTAGAGAGCTACTTGATGAGGATATTAAGGAGGGTAACGATGAATAATTCATCCCTCTTTGATAATAATACGTTCTATAAAGCATTTGAGCGTGATTTAAGGCGTGCTAGGCAGTCGGTAATCATAGAAAGCCCCTTCATCACCAGACGAAGAATGGAGCACCTGTTGCCGCTACTTACGAAGTTGCGCCGTAAGGGTATGCGAATTGTAGTGAACACCAGAAACCCCGAGGAGCATAACGAAAAGTACGCTATTCAATCAGAGGATGCCGTAGCAGCCATGCAGGATATTGGCATAAAAGTACTCTATACCGTTAAACATCATCGTAAACTGGCCATAATTGACGAGGAAGTACTGTGGGAAGGTAGCTTGAATATCTTATCTCAGGGCGATAGTTGTGAGATCATGAGGCGAACTTACTCGAACGACCTGGCTAAAGGCATGATGCATTTCATAGGGTTGCACGGGTAATAACTTTCAATAATCGATGATGTTAATAAAGACTACGATTCTTGGAACTCTAATAGGATATCTTGAACTATTGCCCCATAGTCACGAGAACTGACGTCATATATCTTATATGGGATTTTTGAATCAACCAGAAGTTTTTTCTGATGTCTCTGCTGCCCGATGTAATACTGTGCAATGTCAGAGAACGTTTCACCTTTTGTCTGTATATAAGTCCTCCAATCAAGATCGCGATGTTGTGACGCCAGCTCAACTCTCTTGGCGATAGTTGATTCATCGACCTCGAGAAACACAGTTGTAGGCTGGTGAGGGATAAGCAAATCTTCGATAATAGCAAAGTCTGCGATGGCGCCATGTACTCTGAACATATGCGTTAAATACAGACGATCAAAAATAACTACATCACTTGGTGACTGATAGGCCTGTTCAATTACGTACTTTAAGTAAGAGATGCTCGTCTCTAGATCTGTGTTACTTTCAATAGCCATGAGTGTCTCTGCCTCGGGAACAACCTTAACTATTTGGCTGTTGGGAAAGGAAGACACCAGCATCTTGATAACCGTGGACTTACCGCTTGTTGCTATGCCTTCTAGTATTATTGTTCGCATATACAGACTCTTGCCGCTACTTTATTGAAACCCAATCATGTGTCTGGCTTTTTTGCTTCTGTGTCATCCCGTGTACGAATACATTAATTCTTAGACGAGGTGTAAGTATACCCTCTTTGTCCCTATCGAACTCTACACCCCATATTCGTGCTGCAATATAATCATCTGCAACTTCCAGCTCTTCCTTAAGTATTCGTTTTAATGCGCTATCAAGATTTTCACCATTGCGAACTTTATCCATAAGATGCATACCATTCTTTACATTCTTGTAGTGTCGGTAGTCATGTGCATCATCAAAATCCCAGACATATGGGTCAATGAATACTTTACGATTAATGTGCAAGGCATCAAAATATGTCTCGTTTATGATCTTTGTGCTAACACCATAACTCTGATAGAAACTGCTCGGAACAAGATTTAGGTCGTATTTTCTCGCAAAGTCTTGCATAGAGTCAGCAACTTGGTAAGAAAATTCCTCATTTACCTGTTGATTGTCCTTGCTGGCGAGAAAATTGAGCATCGCGTTATTCAGGATATGTATGGTACCATCGTCCTTATTTTCTGCATAGTATGGAGAGTAAATCATTAAAACTCTCCGGCCGTCACTAAACTCTTCCATGCCCTCAGGGGCAAAACGTGGAATAAAATTACTACCAGCAAAGAAGTCAGATAATTCCTTATCTCTCTTAAAGTAAGTGTGATCGAGGGATAGCAAATAATCTTGTGGTAATCGTGCTCCATTGTGATCATTTGAATAGACTGCCAGTAAAAGTCTATGAGCGGCATAACGAATGCCATACATAATATCATCATAACGTGGAATATCATCGTCAATAGACTCTAAGTGGAGGGACTTATCATCAATCTTAAGCGAAGCGATTACACGCTCGTCGTAAACTAGCTGTGCTGCGTCACCTTCGGAGATTTTTGATACCGACCATCTACTTTGTGTGTGCCGATCAGATGGGAAGCTATTAAGAACCTCCACTAAGACTGACTTAAATTCTTCAAGTGCAGTCTCGCTACTTTTCTCTAACCAGCTTTGCTTTATAAGTAGATTAATCATTGCATTAATTATACCAGATGATTATAGATGAGGTGGCTTTGGGACATGAGAAAGCTTGCGTGCTTATGACGCCGCAAAGTTAGAAATAGGGCAAAAGGGATTCGAACTTTGCCAACAGATGTAACTTTGACAAATCAACATTTCATTGGCGTATAGTGCTAATAACCAAACTTTTTACAGATCAAAAACTCAAAGTATAAATTGGCTGGGGCTCGAGTTCCTTAATAGAACTTTTTCTCTCCAGGAAGACGACCCAT
>DAIUJM010000036.1:0-6707 GCA_036848695.1 Candidatus Saccharimonadota bacterium | reverse complement strand
ACAGATGGTAAGAAGAACGCTAAAATTCCAAAAGATACCGATCCAAAAACCATTACCCATGAAGATGCCAAAAAGCTCCTTAAAGAAGCACCGGCCAAAAAAGCCTTCAAACGTCGCCCCGCAAAAAAGAATTAGAACCCCAATCCCCGTGTCATTCCTGCGCAGGCAGGAATCTTTGTATACTAAAAAGATGAAGACATATTACGTCTATATACTCGCAAGCAAGCCTCATGGAGTGCTATATATCGGCGTCACTAATGACCTTCGTCGGCGGATGTATGAACATATGAACAGCGTGAATCCAGGGTTTAGTAGCACATACCATACATACCTACTGGTGCACTATGAACAAACGTCTTCTGCTGAAGAAGCAATATACCGCGAGAAATGCTTAAAGAAATGGAAACGTGCCTGGAAGATTAACTTGATCGAAGAGGACAATCCTGGCTGGGCTAATCGGTACCACGAAATAAAATAGAGATTCCTGCCTACGCAGGAATGACGACCAAAGGTGTATATTACCCAGAACTTGCTAATGATAAATTATGCAAGTCGGATAATGACATGTCAGGGTAGGCTTATAATAAACCAGTAATGGTTGACTTGGGCAAAATTGCGGAGTATAACAGAGCTTGCACATTAAAATTTCAATGAATTGTCGAAGACTCAGCTCTATGCATTTTAGTGCATAATGCCGAGTCTTCGACTCAAAGAATAGGTGAGCGTAACTTCGTTCTGGGCTAACACCCGTTTCGAAGCCGCAATCGTGAGGCCAAACTTCACGACACCTGTGCGAGCTGCCCGAAATGACGCTAAAAAACAGGCGGGGAATCGCCCTCACGGGCGCCTGTTAAGCAGCATCCAGCTCGCAAAATCGCGCGACCTAGCAATAGGTCGCCATGAACGGAAGATGAAGTAGGTTGTTGAAGGCCAAAATCGTCAGGAACTGAAACTTCATCTTCCGTCTAAACTCCTACGAGACCACGTCTCAACAGGAGCTCGCATTCCAGTGCAAGAGGGTACTGTACTGGAGTGTATGCCCCAGAAGATGTTTGAAGCCAAGCCCGACCCTCCCGTCTGTCAAAGCTGATACATCTTCTGGGAAATCCGCGCTCGCAGGATGCTGACTATGCGTACGTCTGACGTATGCTTTGTCTCCCTGCTGAGCGCAAGCCGCCGCGCAGGCGCACACAGTGTCCGGAGGTTCCCTCACAAAGAACAACCGCTGACACACCGTAACCCAGCGCGGCCAGCGCCCGGCCACGAGCCACAAGGAACGCACGATCCCGCCCGTGCAGAACTTGTGGCCGTGGTCGGGCCCCTCACAATTTTCAACTGAACTATTTTAAGCGCACACAAGGTGCGTTTTTCTATTTTAAGAGGTGGGGTTATGCTTATTATCAACCAGTTTTGACAACAACAAAAACATGCATCTAGGGTACTAATGTATTGGCTATACCGTCTATTTAGTGCTATAATTTGGTTATACATCTGGTGATGAGGTGTTGACTTATAAAATATAATGTATTACAATATACTTATAACAATATATAATTAACTGTTTATCAATTAGGACGTACATGGAAGAAACCGCCAAAATCGACATCAAGCAAGCAGCCAAAGAAATTTTGGAAACTATCGAGCGCGACCGCGAACGAGAGATTATTGCACGTCGCTTTGGTTTATACGACCGCAAAGAAACCCTTGAACAGATCGGTGAACTACTTGGCATCACCCGAGAACGCGTACGTCAGCTTGAAAAAGCAATTCTTATTCGCCTAAAACTTGCAGCTGAAAAAGATCTTCCACATGTAAATGCTGTTGAAAAAGAATTCATTAAACAACTTTCTGAAATGGGTAGAGCGGCCCGCGTTAGCGATTTAGCTGCAAAAGTTGGCGAAACTGGTGACGAACGCGACAAATCACATGTTGCATTCCTCAGCACTTTGGCACCAAAACTATCAGTATTAGATGAAAACGATGATTACCATCAAGCAGTTGCAATTAAAGAATACTACGACGAAAAAGCACTAAAAGCAGGTGTCGATGAAGTAGTAAAGACCATTAAAGAAAACAAGGTGCCTGTGACCGTTTCTGAGCTACACAGCATGCTCAGCGGCTACGAACACCCCGACCATGTACGCGCACTCGCAACCATCAGCAAACACCTTGCTACACTTAAAAACCTATGGGGACATGTTAAGTGGCCACTAGTTAACCCAAAGAACATCCGCGACAAAATCTACGTTATTTTGCAAGAAAACGAAAAGCCAATGCATTTTTCTGAAATTGCTAAGAATATAAAAGATTCTGACTTCAAGCGAAAAGACGTTACTACTCAGGCAATTCACAACGAACTGATCAAAGACTCTCGTTTTGTACTAATCGGCCGTGGAATCTACGCCCTAAAAGAATGGGGTTACCAAAAGGGAACTGTAGCAGATATTATCAGTAAAATTTTGAAAAAATCTAAAGAACCAATGCACCGCGACGATATTGTCCGTGAAGTACTAAAAAGTCGTCAAGTAAAAGAAACTACCATTTTACTCAACCTACAGGGTAAAAAGCAGTTCAAGCGTGTTGCCAAAGCCACTTACGCACTTGCTGAACAGTAGGTTGGATAGCAGCAAATAGCAAATAGATACCAGATTGGGAAAGTTCTTAGTTCTTAGTAGTGAGTTTGTGGTTACGTAGTTTGTTGTTTTTAGTTAGTCAACTACCGCACCTGCGGTATTTTTAACTTTACCACCTACTCAAAAACCGAGAAAATAGTTATGTCACTTGGCGAGTAAAGACAGTTCCTTTATCTCAAATCCGTAACTAAAGAAATCATTTGAGATCGCCCAAGCGTTGAACTGGCGCGACAAGTGATGTGACTATTTTCATCGAGTTTTTGAATCTAGGTGGCAGTTTTTGTTATCTTTTTGCTGACAAAAAGTAAAGATAAGTTGTATGCGCTACGCGCATTAATTGATGAATGGATTCCCGATCCCCGAAAAATACTTCACGGGGTATAGCAGGTCGGGAATGACACCTCAAGGAAATGGATTGATGGATCAGCCGGCTGGCAGATGACGGGGCGAGGCGAGCGGTATAACGAGGATCTAACGTCAAACTGCTAATTTTGCTATAATAACGGTAATGCATAAGCAAAGTGTTATCTGATGATTTCTTTTTTACTCACAACCTGGTGGATCTACATCCCAATTGTGGGCGCTTTAGTGTACTTCACAATGCAAAACAATAAAAAGGCTAAGGCTCTTAAAGATGTGAGCCACGTTCTGTTAGTACTCGAAATTCCGCGCGCCAACGACAAAAAAGAATTAGCCGCAGAACAGATGTTTGCAAGTTTGCACGGTATACTCCGTTCACGCGGTGATCGTTTCCGCGAAGGTGGCATGCAAGAACATATGAGCTATGAAATTGCCTCTATTGGTAATAGGATTCGCTTTTACGTGTGGATTCCCGAACACCTACGCAACTTTGTAGAAGGTCAGATCTACGCTCAGTATCCAACCGTGCAAATGCACCTAGCGGAAGAAGATTATGCGGCACGAGATTTTACCAACACCCCTGTTATACACACTGCAGAACTTACCCTGAGCGACAACGAAGCCCTACCTATCAAAACATTCCCAAGCTTTGAAGTAGACCCACTGGCCGCCATAACGGCAACGCTTGCCAAGCTAGAAGGCGAAGGTGAAGAAATGTGGATTCAAGTACTAGCTCGCCCTATTGATGACAACTGGCACAAAAAGAGCACGCGTTTTATTAGTAGGGCTCGGGGCGGGGGAGGTGCATCACTGTTTGGACTTCTGGGCGCTCTCTGGCAACCACCAGAAGGCACTAGTGGCGGTGACGTATCTGAACGAGACAAATCACGCATAACGGCCGCTGAAGAAAAAAGCCGCAAACTAGGTTACCAAGTAAAGGTTCGTATGGCGTACCTGGGTACCGACAGAACCAACGCACGACTCCGCATGCAGGCAATGGTCGGCACATTCAAACAGTTTAACAGTACCAATCTGAACGGCTTTAAAATTAAAAACCCGTCTTTTGACCCCATCAAGCTTGCCGAATATCGGGCACGCTTCTTCTTAGATCGAGGCTTCATTTTTAACATTGAAGAACTGGCTAGTCTGTTTCACTTACCCCACACAACCGTGGAAACACCTAATATCGTATGGGCAAGCGCTAAAACAGCCGAACCACCAGCAAATCTTCCAGTTACCGGTGGTAAATTTGTTGATGGTATTAGTCCTTTCGGTTTAACCAACTTCCGTGGTAACAGCATGCAGTTTGGCATCAAACGAGGTGATCGCGGACGTCACATGTACATTATTGGACAAACAGGTACAGGTAAGTCCGGACTTTTAACACTGCTCACGCTCTCTGATATATTCCACAATGAAGGTTTTGCCGTAGTTGATCCGCACGGCGACTATGCTATGGACATTATGCGCTTTATTCCCGAGCACCGCATTAAAGATGTAATCTACTTCAACCCGGCGGATACAGAGTTCCCAATTGGCTTCAACCCTATGGAAGTTTCAGACCCCAACATGAAAGGGCATACTAGCTCAGAGCTTGTTGGTGTATTAAAGCGCATGTTCGACAGCTGGGGCCCGCGCCTTGAATATATATTGCGCTACACCATTTTAGCTCTTCTTGATACGCCGGGTTCTACCATGCTCGATATTACACGCATGCTCACCGACGCCAAGTTCAGAAGAACAATTGTAGATAACGTGCAAGACGTTGTGGTAAAGCAGTTCTGGACTATAGAATTTGCCAGCTGGAATGAAAAGTTCGCTACCGAAGCCGTTGCGCCAATCTTAAATAAGGTCGGTGCCTTTGTTGCCAACCCTATGGTTCGTAACATTATTGGCCAATCAAAAAGCAGCTTCAATGTTCGGGAAATTATGGATGAAGGCAAGATACTAGTTGTTAACCTCAGTCGAGGTCTGATGGGTGAAGATAACGCGGCCATAATGGGCGCCTTAATGGTAACCAAAATCCAACTTGCTGCCATGAGTCGCGCCAATGTTGCACTTGATCAACGCCGGCCTTTCTACTTATACGTAGATGAGTTCCAGAACTTCGCCACCGATAGCTTTGCTGTAATCCTTTCTGAAGCCCGTAAGTACGGCCTAAACCTTACTGTGGCCAACCAATACATCTCTCAGATGCCACCAGAAGTGAAAGATGCCGTCTTTGGTAACGTTGGATCTATGATTGTATTCCGCGTTGGCGCGGAAGACGGCAGCAGCCTTGTTAAGTACTTCGAACCTCACTTTGAATCACAAGACATCTTGCAACAAAATAACATGCACTTCTTAGCCACCATGGCAATTGACGGTGAAAAAACCCAGGCCTTCTCGGGTAAAACACTACTTATCCCTCCAAAACCTACAGACTATAGCAAACAGATCATCGAGCACTCAAGAGACGCCTATTCCGTGCCTAAAGAACAGATCGCCACAGCTATTATGGAAGCTTCTGGCACCCAACAAGACAATTTAAAACCAACCATGTCATCCGACACGGCATCGGCTGACGAGCAGCCTCGAAAGAAGAAAACCCGCCGTGGCAGCAGGGGAGGCAAGAAGAAGACTACCTCAGCACAAACAGGTCAATCCATTAGCTAGTGGAGATTTAACTAGCCAGAGTTTAAGTATGTTAAAATTTTGTTACAAATATAACGTTAGCTATTTATCATGCCGCTAGTTTAATACATAGTATGATCTACGTGCTATATCTGCTACTGTATTTCTGAAGAACTCTTCATCATTTACTACCTTTATATGGTCTGGTAGGGCTACTCTTCGATTCAACATAAGGCTGGTAATTTGTCTGTTATTAATTATCGGGTTATCACAACATACGAAATATATCTCAAAAGGCAACGATGAATAACGCTTCAGTTTAATATTCACGATGCTTCCTAACGTGCGTAAGTCTTGAGCATAAAATATATCTATAACGACACCAGAGTCCGGTGTTAAATAGATAAAAAAATCACTTGCAACTCCCCCGGGTCTTATGATTTTGTGCTCGTGTATAGCTATTTCTTCGAACACATTTGCAAGCTTATTGTAAAAATCTTCTTCCGATGCCTGAGATCGATTTCCTGCTTCTCGTGCTTTATTCGATCTATATAAACCCTTCGTATGATCTAAATGCGTACCCAGTGGAAGAATTTCTTTTCGTAACGCAACAAGACCCCCGTAACTTCTTTGTATAGAACGAGCACTTGGTAAATACTTGTAGGCATCAATCTCATGCGCGGTAGGGAAGCGTTTAAATTCATCATAAAATTTCAGGAATCCGCACTTTAATTGTGATTTTGTCCAGACTGCCTGATGGCCCTTACTATAGATTCTTAAATCGTCCATATGACAACTTTAACACAAACAAACCAGCTACAATAAACGTACAAAAGACGAACAAAAAATTGCGTTAATACTAACTAAAAAAATATTGAAGTACAGGAATTTAATAAAACACGCAACACAAGCTATGGAAGCAGGTAACCCAGATAATAGATAGATAAAAATAGGTATATGATCTGAGAAATAGAAAGTTATAGTTGAGTCCTAATACGATTTAGACACTTATATCTCATGTCGCACATTATATCTTTTGCGACATGAAGCATACATACATCAGTTGATTCAATACACATGCACATCCCCTAATGACGGGGG
>DAIUJM010000035.1:0-7182 GCA_036848695.1 Candidatus Saccharimonadota bacterium | reverse complement strand
AAATATTGACAAAAAGCAATAACTTTGCTATAATCATAATTTATGAGTGAATTATTAGCACAAGGTCCGGAATTTGCCGGAGAAAATAAATCTTTAGTACCAGAATTCAGCCCTGTTGATGAAGTGGCAAACGCACTTTTGTTGTTTTGGGATGCCCACGCCACAAATAATGAGGTTGCTGCACAAGAAGCACAAAGAGCAATTACGGCAGCAGGCGGCACTTCTTTAGCCGCTATCAACAGAGCGCACGAAATTCGTCGTGGTAATCAATCGGTTGAAACTGATACCGTTATAGCTGGGACAGCCACACAAAGTTTAGCCTACCGTCATTTTGACGCCATGGGACGTGGCGATGAATGAGATTGAATCTCAGATGTTCGGACAATAAAGAGGCCATGTCTTGTCATCCTGAACCCGCCTGTCTGGCCGAGCCACCCTGTCTTTCTGACAAGAAGGCCAGGCAGGACGGGCAGGTCAAGTTCAGGATGACACCGCTGGTTAGATTTTTTCTATAGTAGCTTTGATGATCTCATCGAGCTGCTTTTTTTCTTGAGCTGAGAATTTGCCGAGAACAAAATCCGCGGGATCTATTTTATCTAGTAGGTCATTTTTTATACCAATACGAATACGTTTGAAATCTTCCCCAATGTGAGCAATTAGACTTTTGAGTCCGTTGTTGCCTGCGCTGCCTCCGCCCTGTTTTTCTTTTATTGTCCCAAATGGTAAATCTAGTTCATCATGAATAACGGTGATGTCGCTATTTTGGAGTTTGTAAAAATCTTTTAGTGCACGAACTGCCTCACCACTCAAATTCATAAGTGTTGTTGGCTTGGCAAGAATCACCTTTTTGCCGGCTATGAAATCTTCAGAAACATAGGCTTTAAACTTGGTTTTTTCTTGCCACTGAGGAAAGTTATTTTCCACGCTATACCTATCAACTGCGGAGAACCCAACGTTGTGGCGTGTGCCGTCATATTCTTTACCAACGTTACCTAGACCGACAATAAGTTGAATGAAACCGTCATCACTTGGTCCCTCGGCAATTCCGGGTACGTTGCGTATTCGTTTTATTAAGAAGTTTTCGTTATCTTGTTTACGGATGAATAAGGCCATGTGTATAAGTATTATGTATAGTCTAGTAAGTAGCAAGTGGTTTGGCGTTTTTTCTTATTGACGCGGTAAAAAACGTAATGTATAAGTGGTAATACGTAGAAAAAATGGCACACAATTCTTTTGAAGTGACTCCTCCTGAACCGATTTTCACCGCTGATCAATTAGATCTAGGAGATGTACTTCGTGTGCGTCAACCAAATAGAAAAGAACGTGATTCATATGTTGCAGATGTGTTGTTTCTGGGTATGCTTAGCGTTGATTTTACGCCGACAGTTTATGTAGTGCATATACCACTTCGTGAAGGACGGTTTAGTGAACGTGACGAAACTGCAGGAAAAGGTAGCCTGAAACAAGCAAAACAGTTTGGAAAGATTCACGCGCTTCCGGCTCGGCATAGTTTTGGTGTTGATCTAAATGGTGTACCTAAGGCTTCAAGTTCGCAGTCTAGGCGCATAGGCCGTTACTTCCCGACTATTATGGATCCTGAAATGAAGCCAGACTTATGCAAAGGTGATGAATCACTATATGGCTGGGTGGTTCGAGCATTAATTCGACAGTCTGAGTTACCAGAATCAGAAAAAACAACTACGCTTTACAGTGCTTACACCTACCCTTTACGGGCCGCATTGGCTGACTAGTCTTCAGTGATGACTTTAGGGAGGAACTTTTTGGTTTTGCCAGATTTGCGTTCGTTGTTCATCATGTAGAACTTGATTGGCGTGCCGGTGAAATCTGAGGCTTCACGAAGGTTCTTTTCAAGGTAGCGCTTCCAGCTCCAGTGTAGATATTCAAGATGTGCCCCGTAGAGGCGGAATGTTGGCGGTGATGTGTCGTCTTGCACAAGATAGCGTGGCTTCGGGTGTCTACCCTTAAGGCCGGCCGCTGGGTGTGCAGCAAGTGAACTAGCAAGAACTTTGTTGAGTTCGGCAGTCTTGATTTTGCGTTTGCGGCGTGTGTTGATTTCACGGGCGAGTTCTAAGATTTTGGTAACATTTTGACCAGTTATTGCGCTTGTAAAAAGCAGAGAGGCCCATGGCACAAATTGAAAATTATAGGTTATGCGGTTTGCTATAGCATCACGAGTAAAGGCATCTTTCGTGGTAATATTTTGAATGTTACCCTGTGCTTTGGCACGGCTCTTTTTTTCACGCTTGTTTAGCTCAACTGCATCTTCAATTACGGCTTCGGGGGCTTCTTCTTCAAGTGTTTTGAGCTTATCCCATTTGTTGACAACAATGATTAGACCCTTGCCAGCTTCTTTAATCAGTCCGGTAATTTTTTGATCTAATGCGGTGCTATGTTCG
The DNA here is from genome assembly GCA_036848695.1 of Candidatus Saccharimonadota bacterium. Taxonomy (GTDB): domain Bacteria; phylum Patescibacteriota; class Saccharimonadia; order Saccharimonadales; family UBA7683; genus JACKGS01. The sequence goes on along the minus strand of DAIUJM010000035.1, from coordinate 4,765 downwards.
GCGACGTCCATAAGTAGTAAACAGATATCAGATTCTTCAATAGCCTGAAGACTGCGAAGTACGCTAAATTTTTCAATTCCTCGTTCGATTTTGCCACTTTTTCTGATACCTGCTGTGTCGAGAAGTTCAATTTCTTGACCTTCAAAACGGATTCGCACGCGGTTGATATCACGAGTTGTTCCGGCGACATTTGCCACAATTGCCTGTTGTTTCTTGGCAAGCGAATTAAATAGTTGGCTTTTACCAACATTAGGGCGGCCGAGTAATGCAATTCTTAAGACATCATCTTCAGGAAGAGCTTGTTTGGCTGGAATTTGCTGAGTAATAGCCGTGAGCATTTCGTGAATGCCTTGGTTTTGGCTGGCGCTGGTCGCTACGATTGTTTTAATACCTAGACGTTCCCAGGGCGTATCTGTACCGTGCTTGGCTACTTGGTCGGCTTTATTGGTGACCAAAATGACTGGTTTTTTGCTTCGTAGTGCTTTTTTGGCAACTCGGCGGTCATCTTCGTTTATGGCGGTATGTGCTTCAACAACAACTATTATTAGGTCTGCTGCGTCGGCAGCTTCTTCAATTTGATCTTGAATTGTTGCTTCAAATTCATCTTCAGGGTCTTTTAGACCTGCGGTGTCAACCAGCCAGAAATGGTGCTTGCCGTATTCAATTGTTCTGTACACGGCGTCACGCGTTGTACCAGCTTCGCGGGCAACGATTGCCTCTTGGCGCTCTAAAGCACGGTTAAAAATGCTGGATTTACCAACATTTGCTCGCCCAACAATTGCTACAACTGGAAGTTTTTTCGCCATGTTTTCTAGTATCTCATATTATGGTTAGTTAACTGCTACCGGATTTGATGAGAGGTATCTGATGTCGTCTTCAAACAGCGCTACGTTGCTCACACAGGTCTCCACTAAGCTTTGCCATGCTCTGGGTAATATGAACTTCAATGCCGGGCATTTTTCGTCGGGCTTGGGAAGCCCTAAGTCTCCACTTGCGATTCGGCGACTTATGTCTGACAAGGCGCATTCGAGGTTTTGTCTTTTCATTTGTAGTACTGGAACTGTTTCACCGATAAATTCATACGCAGAACCTTCGCCAATCGGGTTATCACCTCTAATAGCTGCCCACGTCTCTAATGTTCTATTAACTCTACTGCTCGTATTTGATAGAGGAACTACTGTATTCTCGAAACTGGATAGGAGAACGCCCCGAAGCCATTCACTATCGTATTCACCGGGTTTTGTTTCGCTCCAATACGAAACATAGGCGCCCGGTACCTGTTCCAAGATACTGCCTATGGCTAAAAATCCGCTTTCTGCAGCAACAGGAGCTTGCGAACCTCCGGTAAGTTCAACGTAATTTGCAAGTGCAATTCTAGCAAGCTGTTCATACTTATCTGTATCTCGAGGATCAAAAATAGCATCAACAACCGGGATGTCGATCATTCTAGTTTTGGCAATAAAAGAAGCGCGTTCTGCGCGTGTTAAAGTTCCCATAATGGTTAATTATAACATAAATTAGACTATATTTGCAAGTAGGGTTTGTTGTTTAGCTGTGAGAGTTTGTAGGGTCCAAAAGCTTGTCTTTCAAGATGCGTTACCATGTAACGCAGACTGCCGAACGTACGGCGTATTTGTCGGTTGCGTCCCTCTGACATAACTACTTTGTACATGTTGGGTTTTTTCTTAACGTTCACAGCTTCGGAAAGCCTAGTAACTGTGAATTTACTGGCGCCATCTTCAAGTTCAACGCCAGATTCTATCTTCACTTTATCTTCTGGGGTTAAGGGCTTGTTCAACCCAACATGATATATTTTTTCTTTACTAAATTTAGGGTGCGTAAGTTTGAATATTAAATCTCCATCGTCGGTCAACAGTACCAATCCACAACTGTCTTTATCTAGTCTGCCAGCAACTTTGAGGTGATGATACTGGCGTGGAATTAATGAATATACCGTTGGTGTTAAGCCCTGTTGTTTGCGAGAGCAGATATAACCGACTGGTTTATTCAGTAGAAGATGTGTGTAACGTTTGGTCTCGCCAGTCAGATTAGTTCCTTCAACCGTAATTGTGTCACGGCCGGGCTGAATAACGTTGCCAAGAGTTGCAATCTTACCATTAACCAGAACTCTGCCCTGTTCAATGTACATGTCGGCTTCCCTGCGACTCACGCCTATGGTATGGGCAAGATGCTTATTGAGGCGCACCGGTTCGTTCATAGTTTAGGCTGCTTGTACTGGTGGCGTCTGGTTCTGGGGAAGATCGGCTTGTTGTGTCGTTGCTCGGGGGGCGGCGCCGTTCATAAGTGGGCTGTTAGCGACAAATTGTTGAACTTCTTCGTCGAGCTGCGCTAGCGCTGGGTCATCGGCTGGTTTTCCAGAATTATCATCTGAGGCTGTTGGTGATGTCTGCGGCAGACCACCGAGCATTTCTTGAACAACCTTCACAACGTCATCTAGTGTCACTTGGCTCTTTACAATGTAGTGGTCTGCACCGAGTGATTTACCACGCTCTCGGTCTTCTTCTTGGCTGAGGGCGGTCATAACGATCACCTTGGTATCTTTGGTCTCAGGAGTAGATCTAAGTATGTCGATCATATCAAAACCGCTAATTTTTGGCATCATAATGTCTGTAATAATGAGCTCAGGATGTTCGCGTACGGCTATAGCTAGAGCCTCTTCGCCGTCATTGGCTGATAAAATCTTGTATCCTTCTGCATCAAGTCTTGCACCATAAATTTCACGTAAGTTGCTGTCGTCTTCTACTAGTAATATTTTAGTCATACCCTGTTCCCTTTTACTAACATAATCTTAGCATACTTCTTGTGATTTCAGAGCTAGTTTTAGGGGGCGGGTATAAGAGATTCAATTTGATCGGGTGAAACGCGCGGTAATTCAACGTAAAATGTACTACCGGCTCCTAAAGTACTTTCGGTCCATATTTTTCCACCCATTAAATCTACAATTTGTTTACAGATGTATAGTCCAAGCCCGGTGCCCCCAATTTCTCTAGTTGCAGAGTTATCGGTTCTGTAAAATTTTTGAAACAAATGCGGTATATCTTCGGTGGGGATTCCTATGCCAGTATCGGAAACGCGGATCAGAACACCAGAATCTTTCAATGATGCTCCAACAGTTATCATACCTGAGGAGGTGTATTTAAGTGCGTTGTCGAGCAGGTTCAAGACCACTTCTCTAAGACGTTCAGGGTCAACGTTGACGTACAGTAGCGGATTGACGGATTTATTATCTGGGTTATTGCCTGATTCATAGACAAGTTTCAGGCCTTTCTTTTCTGCTACTGGTTGGTCTTGTTCAACAAGCTCGCTTAGAAACTCACCCACCTCAATAAGCTTCGGATTGTTACCGAGTCGACCGTCCTCGCTTCTGGAGACTGTTAGCAGATCTTGGAACAGTTTACCAAGGTGTTTGGTGGCTTCATGAGCCTTTTCAAGGTAGCCACGTGCTTTATCGTCTATAGTTGAGACTTTGTTGTTGAGCGCCAGTTCGACGAACCCTTGGATCGAGGCAACAGGCGTGCGCATTTCATGACTGGCCGTTGAAATAAAATCGCTCCGCTGTTGCTGTTCTTTCTTTTGCTGGTCAACGTTTCGTAAAACTGCAATAACCCCCATGTCGGAATGCTGAAGAGAATCATTCCCAGCTTTCTGCGGATCAACTATTGGCGATGCAACAATATCAACATATAGGTGGTGATCGTTCGGTGTTTTAAGAAGTGATATTTTTTGTTCTGGCTTACCTGATTGATGACAGGCGTCGATTGCGGTGAGCTTCATACTTTCGTCTTGGCCCGGTTCGATCTCTGCTTGAATTAGAGAACGGTAATCTAAGCCCTCTGCATCTTTTTTGGTCCAGCCTAGAATAGTTGCCGCTCCGTCGTTTATAGAATTTACCGTACCTTTTGGATCGGTGATGATCACCCCGTCGGTAATTGAATTAAGTAGCATTTCTGTAATGTCTTTTTCTTGTCGGAGTTGCCTGTTGAGGTTTAGAGTTTTCTTGGTTGAATCATCAACGTATCTGTCTCTGAATACAATCCAGCCCAGTATTGATGCAATGGTTGCTCCTGTAAGTGCTAAGAAACTTACCATTGGGAGTGGTTCGGTGCCAACACTTAACTGCATTGCAAATATTGCCCAAGAAATTGAGATCGTAGCGATTGGCAAGAAAGTACCGTTCATTGCACAAAAGAAGCTAAATAGAACAAATATAATTCTAAAATGAATTACTGGTTCACCAATTGAACCGGCTGCAGCTATAGTTACACCAAAAATCGAAACTGAAATCATGTTTGCGTACCACACCCATTTACGTGACAGAATTGGGTAAATAGCTATAACAAATACTGCATGGACTGCAGCCGCTGTTGCTACGACGTTATTTATGCCAAGAGCTTTTAGGTTGATAGGTATGCCAAGCATGCTCGCAATAACTGCCAAAAGAGCTAAAATATCTAACCCCAAAAGGGCGTAAGTGTACTTTTTGAGCCAAGCTGGATTGACATGCTGCATAATTCTTATGCTTTAGTATAGATCAATCCAGGAGTTTTTCACAGCGTACAGACTCCCGCTTACTATTCATTCCAAGCTACTAAATTTCTTTTGGTGTCATCCTGAACTTGTTTCAGGATCTAATTATGAATCTAGATCCTGAAACAAGTTCAGGATGACAGGCTGTTTTGACGTTTTGTGTACTTACATTCCGGGCTGATTACATTGGCAATTACATCTGTTTATGCTATAGTTT
>DAIUJM010000034.1:0-7356 GCA_036848695.1 Candidatus Saccharimonadota bacterium | reverse complement strand
ACAAACAGATTGGTCCAGTACCTCGTAAGCAGGTTATTGGTACATTATTACAGCATGACGGCGGTTATTTTGTAGAAGTTGCCGGCAAAGAATACAGAATTCTACTTGCCAGCGTAACCTACTTTAAAGGCCAAATCGGTGATCAGGTGAGTGTAATGCTACCAGAAGACGACACCGACGTTGAGTGGGCTGCTCTCGAAGCCGCTTTATAGCACATCTATAAAAATAACAACAACGTTCTCTACCCACTATGCACTATTCACTATATACTAGTAAGTACCATGGGAGAAAAGAAAAAAACCGCGCATCAAGCGTTGTATCGTAAGTACCGTTCAAAGTCTCTTGATGAGATTGTCGGGCAGGAACATATTACTACTACGCTAGCCAGTGCAATAAAGCAGGGTAAAATCAACCATGCCTACTTGTTTACTGGTCCACGCGGTACAGGAAAAACATCTATTGCCCGAATTCTTGCACACGAAATCAACAAGTTGCCCTACCAAGATGACGCCACACACCTCGACATTGTAGAAATTGACGCGGCCAGCAACCGCCGTATAGACGACATTCGTGATTTGCGTGACAAAGTGCAGATTGCACCAATTTCAGCAAAATACAAAGTCTATATTATTGATGAAGTTCATATGCTCACAAACGAAAGTTTTAATGCGCTTTTAAAAACTTTGGAAGAACCGCCAGAACACGTAATATTCATTCTTGCCACAACAGAAGTTCATAAACTACCAGCTACTATTATCAGTCGAGCTCAGCGCCACAGCTTCAGGTTAATTCCGCTTGATAAGGTAGTTAACCACCTCTCAGCAATTGCCAAGAAAGAAAAGATCACAATTGATTCAGCAGCCCTGCAGCTTCTTGCCGAACACGGTGGCGGTAGCTTTCGTGACAGCATCAGTTTGCTAGACCAAATGAGCGCCAGCGACGAACCAATAACTACCGAGCTAATTGAGCTACTCCTCGGGTTAGCACCGCAGGCCAGCCTCGAAAGTCTACTAACTAGCGTTAAGCAAGGTGAGGCAAAGGAAATTTTACATATCGTATCAGAATTACTTGCCAGCGGACTCACACCATCTGCTATTGCTGAGCAACTACTTAAGATCATTAGAAAAGAGATTCAAGAAAACGGTAGCCGTGTGCTTGCCCAGTTGATGCATGAATTACTCTCTGTGCAATCAGCTCAGTATCCAAAATTAAAACTTGAATCAGTGCTTATAAATTCAGCCCTAACCAACACCCCTCAGGCTCCCGAACAACCCGTAAAACACCAGCCTACAGTTGCGGCGCAGCCCCGTCAAACCGAATCGGTAGCAAATGCTCGAAAAATAGTTGAAGAAAAACCTGTTTCCACCAAAAAACCGAAGCAGACTGCATCGGAACCGGAAAAAAAACAACCTGAAACTATAAAGAAACCAGAAACAAAAAATACAACTACTAATGACGAAGTGCTTGCAGAAAAATGGCCAGAAATTCTGGCAGCGATTAAAGTAAAAAATAATCCACTGTATACCATTTTACGTTTGGCAAAACCTCATTTTAGTAAGGAGCATTTACTTTTGACGTTTGCTTTTCCTTTCCACCAAAAAAGAGCGGACGATTCCAAACACAAAGTCATTATTGCCGAAGTCGTCCAGTCCGTAACCGGCGAATCACTAGAAGTAAGTACAGCAGTTGATAAATCTCAAGTTTCAACACCTATCGAGGCCTCAAACGCACCAGCTGATCCTGCTCATGCTTCACTTATAGCAAGCGTTCAGGATATTATGGGCGGAGGAGAAGTAGTGAATGCCTGATACGTTGCCAAAGGGAGCAAAAATTCCACCGCAAAACATAGATGCCGAAGTAAGTTTACTTGGCTCAGTTTTAATTGAAGATGAAGTGATAACTTCTATTGCCGATAAAATACTCCCAGGCGATTTTTACGACAAACGTCACGGCACAATTTACGCGGCTATGGTGAAACTTTACGAAAAGCATCAACCGGTTGATTTACTTACCCTATCTAATGCACTAAAAGATAACGATGAGCTTGAAGACGTTGGTGGTTCAAGCTATTTAACCGAGCTGACGAACGCTGTGCCAACAGCCGCACATGCTGAACATTACGCCGATATTGTAGCTGAAAAATCAATGCGCCGAAAACTCATTAAAGCATCTGAAGACATTGTGAACTTGAGTTTCGGTGATGGCGCCAGCTCTGTACAAGAAATACTTGAACAAGCCGAAAAACGCCTATTTGCCGTTTCGCAACAAACCACTAAACAAGATCTGGTTTCAATTGAACAAATTCTTGCAGATGGTTTTGACCGCCTTGATGAGCTCCACAAAAATAAGGGTAGACTTCGTGGCGTACGTACCGGATGGAAAGATCTCGACAATATGACCGCAGGCCTACAACGTTCAGATCTAATTATTCTAGCCGCTCGTCCGGCTATGGGTAAGACCACTCTAGTAGGAAACTTGATTCAAAACGTTGCAACGCACGAGAATCAGGCCGTTTTATTCTTCAGCCTCGAAATGAGTAAAGACCAACTAGTGGATCGTATGCTCGCTTCAGAATCTGGTGTGGATGCCTGGAATATTCGAACCGGCAACCTGACTGACGACGATTTTGAAAAACTTGGCGCTGCTATGGGTTCACTTTCTGAGGCGCCAATCTATATTGACGATACGCCAGGTATAACCGTACTTGAAATGCGAACCAAAGCTCGACGCGAAGCCCAAAAACATCCCCTGGGCCTAATTGTTATTGACTACTTACAGCTCATGAGCGGCTCAAGAGGTGGTGGAGATTTTAACCGAGTTCAAGAAGTAAGTGAAATAAGCCGAGGTCTCAAACTGATTGCCCGTGAACTTAACGTGCCGGTTATAGCACTTTCACAGCTCAGTCGTTCAGTAGAAAGCCGTAGCCCGCAAATTCCACAGCTTGCCGACCTGCGTGAATCGGGCTCAATTGAACAAGATGCCGATATCGTAGCCTTCTTATACCGCGAAGACTACTACAATCCAGAAACTGATCGTCAACATATTGCAGATCTAATACTTGCCAAGCATCGTAACGGCCCAACAGGCCGAATTGAGCTCTACTTCCACCCAGAAAAGCTCAAGTTCCTCTCATTAGACAAACGTCATCACTAGCAGTGGTTTGTGGTTTTTAATTTACTAATATTTAAACACCGCCTCGTCGTTCCCCATTAAGAATTTTCGGGAATCCGAGATCTAGTTTTTACACCCTCGCAGAGCGACTCATTTTCACCACCTACTCAAAAACCGAGAAAATAGTTATGTCACTTGGCGAGTAAAGCCAGTTCCTTCATCTCAAATCCGTAGCTAAAGAAATCATTTGAGATCGCCCAAGCGTTGAACTGGCGCGACAAGTGATGTGACTATTTTCATCGAGTTTTTGAATCTAGGTGGCAGTTTTTGTTATCTTTTTGCTGACAAAAAGTAAAAAGAGGTTGTATGCGCTACGCGCATTAATTGATGACTGGATTCCCGATCAGGTCGGGAATGACAAGCTTGACCCTCTCGGAAGAAGTGGTATCTAACGTCAAACTTCTAAATTTGCTATACTAGTAAAAATGAAAACGAAAACGCTTAAGCAGCTGCTTCTCTATAATTATCGCTATTGGTTTGGATATGCAATTATTGCATTATTCGCCGCCTATTTTTTATTTTGGCAGCTTCGTACAATTCCGCCAGGCTTCAGCCAGCTAGAACTTGAAACAGCTTCGCAGCACACAACTTTTCAAGGGATTATTGATATGCCAGTTTATCCTGTGCACGCTATTTTGCAGTGGGGTGCTATCTCTTTATTCGGAGTAAACGTTTACAGCGTACGCCTTCCAGCCATACTGATAGCTATTGCTACAGCCTTTTTCTTGTACAGCTTAATGAAGAAATGGTTTGGAAAATCCACTGCGCTTCTTTCAATTGCGCTCCTTCTGAGCTCCGATTGGTTTTTATTCGTGACACGTCATGGAACAGGCGTGATTACATTTAGCTTCTGGCTGGCGATTGCATTAAACGGTCTTACTAAGCTACTCGAAAGAAAAAACTGGTGGCTGGTAATTTTTGCCGGGGCGGTCGGGGCGCTTTTATTCACACCACTAGGTATATATGCAGCTGCTGCCATGATTATTACGCTACTTTCTGGAAGAGTGTTCCGCGAACGTGCTCTTGAAGCGCCAATAATTGTTAAGCTCATAAGTGCACTGGTGCTTATACTTTCTACTGGTGCGGTCTTGTTTGCGGGTTATCATAACCATGATTTCGCTCGCCAGATTTTTGGTATCACCGCAGTACCTGGTGCGACTGAATTCTTACGCAATATATTTATGAATACTGCTGCAATTGTAGCAGTTCTACCTGCTGCAAACCCAGAAATCAGTCCCTCAGGCATTCTTTTTGTAAGATTCTTCGAACTAACATTTATTCTTTTTGGAATTTTCATGCTCTATAAAACACGAGTAAATCGGCTAAATCTTGCTGTAATTTTAATTTCTATCATGCTTGTTTCTATTAGTGGCCTGGTTTCAAATCAGTGGGGAAGTAGTCTACTGCTTGTTCCGGCTACTATTTTCATCACCGCAGGAATTCGCCATCTTATGCATAGATGGAAGCAAACATTCCCGAAGAACCCCTATGCCCGTGTAGCTGCATATATTCCACTCGGGGTCCTCTTCGTCAGCGTTACGCTACTACATTACCAAACATACTTTCGTTTATGGCCAAGCCAAACCAAAACACACGTTGTATATAACCAAGATCTTCCTCTCCTGTTGACAGAACTTAATCGAGCAGATGGTACTTGTTTCGTCGTAACCGACAACAATGCCATAAGAACACTTGCAGCCCAGCAGAAATCAGCATGCCAACCTGTATTTGAACAACCCACCGATACTGCAAACCTTAGTAGAACTATTGTTCATGCCGTCAGTACAAGCGCACCAGACTATGTCAGTAACGAAGGTACGGCTCGCGTACTTGTTAACTCAGTGAAAGAAAATAGCGCACGTTGGCTCGTTATTGACACAACTCCTGCTCAATAAACTGTTATACTAATGGAGTAATAAGGAGACATATATGCTAGACCAAGCCAAAATGCTGATGCAGGTTAAGAAGTTGCAAAAAGAGCTTTCTAAAACAATTGTTGAAGTTGAAGCAGGTGATGGCGCCGTAGTGGTGCAAATTACTGGTGAACAGAAACTTAAAAAAGTAACTATTGATCCAGAACAGGTTGATCTCAATGACATCCGCGAACTCGAAACCTGGATCGAAGAAGCCGTCAAACAAGCAATTGTTGAATCTCAACAACTCGCCGCCGAAAAAATGAAACCAATGATGGGCCAACTCGGTAATTTAGGCCTTTAGCCTAAATTACCCGTTTACAATTAACGGTTCACCATTCACCATGGCAGAGACAACAAATAAATATAAGCTTGAAGACAGAACATTACAGTTTAGTGTACGAATTATTCAACACTGTATGCGCATTAAGCAGTCCCAACTACAACCTATCACCAACCAACTTATCCGTTCAGCTACAAGTATTGGAGCCAATTACGCGGAAGCTAACAATGCCTCATCTAAAACTGATTTCAGAGCCAAAATTTTCATTGCTAAAAAAGAGGCTGCGGAGACAAAATACTGGTTAAAAATTCTTGCGGAACTCGGTGATAAAACTGATGAAATTGTATATTTGCAAGAAGAAGTTCAAGGCATTCTCATGACACTCCAAAAAATTATTAATACACTAAAAAGCAATCTTGAAAATGGAGAACGGCAAACGCATGGTAAATCGTAAACCGAAAACGGAAAATGTCTAATGTCAGTACTACCTCGAGCATTAGAAGATCTTATAGAACAACTCGGAAAACTTTCCGGCGTTGGGCCACGCACCGCCGAAAGGTATGCCCTTGGAATCCTTAAACGCTCCAGTCGTGACGCAAATGAACTTGCGAGTGCTTTAGAGAACCTTCATAGCAGCCTTAAGACGTGTCCAAAGACTTTTGCGCTTATTGACACCACCGAAGAAGTTTCGAGCTTATACGATGATCCTACGCGGTCTAAACAGCTAGTAGCGGTTGTAGAAGACCCCATAGATATTGTAAGCCTAGAAAAAACCGGCCAGTTCAAAGGCACATATCACGTTCTAGGTGGCGTCATTAGCCCAATAGACGGCATCGGTCCGGAACAGCTTCATCTGCATGAACTTGTAAAAAGAATATCCGACGACGGAGTAGAGGAGCTTATTTTAGCCCTCAACGCTTCTGTAGAAGGCGAAAGCACAGCGCTCTTCTTACAGAAAATGATCGAAGAAGCAGGCCTCACTGTAAAAATAACCCGACTCGCCCGAGGCCTACCTGTGGGTATAGACCTAGAATATGCAGACCAAATCACCCTTAAGCACGCCCTAGAAGGCCGCACTCAGATCTAAAACCATCAAACATACAGCCTTTTACTTTCACCTTCGGTAGTGAGGGAGTTCAGCGAGATCTTCATCTTCAACTAGTTCGGGATCCCATAGTTGTAAAGGCATCATACTTGTCACTTCATCCATAAGTTTAACCGGTTGCTCGGTGATATTTAACCTTGCGCCATCATCCGTACACAAATACTGCTCGGTAGGTAAATTACCTTCCGTTGATTCAACAACGCGAACCTCTCCGTTTGGCGAAACAATAACGTAGTTATCGGCAGAATTACAAATGGGATGATACGAGATATCTTTAAACCCGTCACGGAATTCATCTGCAATATTACTGGAGATTTCATTAAATTCTTGGTCGGTGAGGCTGTATTTGCCCACTATGTCAGCATTTGATCTTGGACCGACATACGGATCATACTGGTATAACTTCCATCTAATTTTTGAAAGATCTACACTTCGCTTCTTCAGGATTTCTGGAATTTGTAAAATATCTTCGCGCGTCTGAAGTCCGGTTATTGTTGTTCTCAGTGTCGCTAATATCCCTAGCGACTGTGCTTTCCTGAAACTTCGGCCACTACATCAGCCCGCTCTACCTGCTTGCCACTAAGTGTTGGCATTACGATGGAGTTAACAGCCGCACTTGCAGCGTGCAATGGCACAGCAACTGTTGAAGCATGAGGTCTCCTTCCGAGTGCCTGCCAGACTCCTTCGGCACGAAGACCGTTCAATAACATGTCTCCAGTAGTCGAAAGAACCGTCTCATCCACCGAGCCACAAGAATGGTCTACTATTTCTACAATATCTGGCCGCGTCATTGGCTCGCCACCGGTAAGAACAAAACGTGGATTATTATTGGTTACGGCAAATAAGGTCATGGCGCGAGTTATCTCGGTCGTCGTCATAGAAGA
>DAIUJM010000033.1:3084-7418 GCA_036848695.1 Candidatus Saccharimonadota bacterium | reverse complement strand
GTGAGTACCCTCCTCTTAATGAAGAACGGCGACAAGCGGCACTTGCTATTATTGACGATCTTTTAGGCACAGACTATGCGTTTCTTCCGAGCATCACAGTCTTAGGCAACTTCCACGGGGCTATAATTTCTGGAGAGCATAATTCGCTTGCGATTCTTGCACACGATTCAATGCTTGCTGGTTACAGTCCAGACCAAGAGCTGTTAGTAAATAGCAGTAATGATTTTATGTGGGATGAGTTGATGGAGGGTGAAATTCCTGAATTCACTGAACTAGAGTCGAAGTACGGTTGGTATGGAAGAAAGGATATTATTCCAGAAGTTTCAGAACCGTTTAGAGGATATATTGTCCCCCGAACGGAAGTAAGGCAGATGTTGGCGACGCTCTACGACAGAGCGTATGAATATAGGCATACACTAAAATGGGGTTATCCAAATTGGTCGGATCAGCCAACCGAAACAATAGAATGAGAAATAAGGAGAAAAATAATGGCAGTCGTAACGGAAAATAGTAAACGGAAAACAGTGAACGCAATTGGGCGCATTACCCAAGTTGTGGGTGTGGTTGTAGATATCGAATTTGAAAAAGGTATGCTCCCGGCAATATATAATGCTTTAGAAGTTGAGCGTGGCGGTAAAAATATTTTGCTCGAGGTGGCGCAGCATCTTGATGAAGGTACTGTTCGAGCGATCTCACTTGCTTCAACCGATGGTTTGAAGCGTGGTTCAGAAGTAAAAGATTTGGGCGCACCAATTTCTGTTCCAATTGGTGAAGCAACTCAAGGGCGTATGTTTAACGTTATTGGTGAGCCAATTGATGGTAAAGATGGTACTTTTAAAGAACGGGCAGCGATTCACCGCCGTCCACCTGCACTTGAAGAACAGTCTGGTAAGGTTGAAATTCTTGAAACCGGGATTAAAGTTATCGATTTGATTGCCCCAATGACTAAGGGCGGTAAGGTTGGTCTGTTCGGTGGTGCCGGTGTTGGTAAAACAGTTTTGATTACCGAGCTTATTGGTAACATCGCAAAGTTCCACTCGGGTAACTCGGTATTCGCCGGTGTTGGTGAACGTACTCGTGAAGGTAACGACCTTTATTACGAAATGGAAGAATCAGGCGTTTTAGACAAGACTTCACTGGTATTTGGGCAAATGAATGAACCACCAGGTGCACGACTGCGCGTAGCACTTTCTGGTTTGACAATGGCTGAAGGATTTCGCGATCAAGGTAAAGACGTACTGTTCTTCGTAGACAACATCTTCCGTTTCACTCAGGCTGGTGCAGAAGTATCTGCCCTACTTGGCCGTTTACCAAGTGCCGTGGGTTACCAGCCAAACTTGGCGCAAGAAATGGGCGAAATGCAGGAACGCATCACTAGTACCAAAAAAGGTTCTATCACTTCTGTGCAGGCTGTATATGTGCCGGCAGATGACTTGACTGACCCAGCGCCTGCCACCACCTTCTCGCACCTCGATTCAACTATTGTACTCAACCGCGCCTTAACCGAGCTTGGCCTCTACCCTGCGGTTGATCCACTAGATTCAAACTCAACGATTCTTGACCCAGAAATTGTTGGGGAAGAACATTACCAAGTAGCTCGAGATGTACAGAAGATTTTGCAGCGCTATAAAGATCTGCAAGATATTATTGCAATCTTAGGTATGGAAGAACTTTCTGACGAAGATAAGAAGATCGTAAATCGTGCTCGACGTATTCAACGATTCCTTACTCAACCATTCCATGTTGCCGAAGTTTTTTCTGGCATCCCTGGAACCTACGTACCATTAGCCGAAACAATAAAAGGCTTCCGCGAAATTTTAGACGGCAAGCACGACGATAAGCCCGAGAGCGCCTTCTATATGAAGGGTTCGATTAAAGACGTAAAGTAGATTTAGGATATAGGACATAAGACATATGACATATGAAAAAAGACAGGAGAACGGTCCAATTCAAAGTTTTACAGACCTTGAAGCTTGGCGGGCTGCTCATGAGTTGTATGTCATGGTCTATAACTCGACTAAGCTATTTCCCAAAGATGAGCTATTCGGATTGACCAGCCAAATTAGGAGGGCTGCTCTTTCAGTAAGTTCTAATATAGCCGAAGGTTACGGCAGAGTGGCTTATAGCCCAGATCGAAAGCATTTTTTCATCATGGCACGCGGATCGCTAACAGAGGTTCAGAATCAGCTTTTTGCAGCACGTGACGTTGAGCTTCTCAGCAAAGGTAATTTTGAAAGTCTGTATACGCAGTCAGTAAAAACCCATAAACTACTTATCGGTTTAATTAAAACAACCAAGGTTAAGGAATAAATTCTTATGTCAAATGTCTTTTATCTTATGTCTAATCTAAGTGGAGCGCAAGATGATTAAATTTCAAATAATTACATTATCAGGAGTGAAGTTTGACGAAGAAGTTTACGAAATTCAACTTCCTACGCCCGATGGTCATATTGGTGTTTTTCAACATCACATGCCACTTGTATCGCTGGCGGTACCAGGTGTAATTGCGATTCGACGGCACGAAAAAGATTCTAATGATAAGTTGGAATATTTTGCCACCGATGGCGGTGTGATAGAAATTCTAGACAACACAGTCAGAATTTTAGCCGACGAAGCTGTACATGCTGAAGAAATCAGCGAAGAATCTGCCAAAAAAGCGCTACAGGCTGCGCAGGAATCGTACAAAAATGCCAAAGACAAAGTAAGTCTAGACAAAGCTCAAGCAATGATTGATCGTCAGGCCGTGCGGCTTAACGTAGCCAAATACAAGCGCCGTTCACGAAACTAGCACCGTTATTTAGTGGTGTTTTCCTAATTGTTAGCTACTAGTACTAGCACAATGAACAGTACTAGCATGAAACCTAGTATTAGAAGTGCTCCCCCAAGAATAAGGCCAATAAAGTTAAGCCAATGAATCTTAGGTCGTTTTTCTGGAGCGTGGGACGTTGCACGAAGTTGGTTATAGAATGAAGCTTTTCCACTTAAACCTAGTAGCGAACCGACAAATGGCACAATACCTGCTACAAAACTAATACCAAACAGTTCCCACAGTCTGCCTTTAACCAAGGCTTTTGTTCTGTCGTGTGAATCACCGACGCCTTTTTCTTTTTCAGACTCGCTCATAATAAGATACGGTAAAAGTTGGAAGCGGTAGCCGGCTATAATTCCCGGAATAATAAATAAGAGCGTCCAACCGAATATTTTAAGATTCGCTAGTAATTGAGCCAGTAGTAATCTCCAGAATCGCTTCATAGTAGCGTTGAAGGCTTCCGAAAATCCAACTGTTTTACCAGCTTCACTCTTTAATGCAACGTAGCTGAACATACCATTAATGAATGCGCCAATTATCGACGTGAAAACAATGGCCATAACTGCCAGGCTAAATACAACAATTACAACTGCAATCACTACAGCTGGATCTGCAGATGAACCTGAGCTAAATTGGGAAAAATCCGGTGGTTCATCAGAAAGCGAACCTTCAGATATAAATCGTACAAGGTCACTGACGGCTTGACCAAAGAAGCTAATAACCGCAAGTGCAATAACTACAATCGCCCAATTCACATTGGTATTAAAGAATCTTCCAAGTGCGTTGAAGGTTAGCGTAAATGGGTTTGAATCATATGTTTTGGACATTTCTTTTTTCGGTTCTATAGTGGACTTGTTGTCTGTTGCCATAGTTACTCCTGAATTATGTATTTAGTATACCACCACGGTGCATACTTTGAAGCTAGTGAAGCAAACGTCTCTAAGCCTGTTGCACTATTTCGCGAGCTTCGGCGACGGAATGACTTTCCATCAATTGATTGCGCAGATCATGGCTACCAGGAAAATCACGAACATAAATTTTGAAGAATCGCTTTAGGGTTTGGTATGGTTTGCTGGTGTTTAGAGTTTGGATGCTAGAAGTTGGAAGTTGGGTTTTAGTGTCATCTCGAGCATGTCGAGAGATCTGTTTGTGTAATGTTGTAGATCTCTCGGCTTTGCTCGAGATGACATTAGATTCAGTATGACAAAATGCAGTTTCAAAAAGATCTAAGTGTAGGTTTATAAGTGCAAGAAGCTCTTCTTTGCTGTGTTGAACCACTGTTTTTTCAAATGCGAAGGGATTATGAAAAACACCACGTCCGATCATAACGCCGTCGATGCCAGATTGTTCAATTAATTCTTTTCCATGAGCCCTGTCTTTTACATCACCATTACCAAGCAAGATCGTTTGCGGGGCAATTTCATCACGAAGTTTTTTAATTTCAGGCATCAGTTCCCAGTGCGCGGGTACCTTGCTCATTTCTTTCTTTGTGCGAAGATGAACTGTCAGGGCGGCAATATCTTGC
>DAIUJM010000033.1:0-2984 GCA_036848695.1 Candidatus Saccharimonadota bacterium | reverse complement strand
AGCACTATTAACTACACGTCGAAAAACATGATCAGTTACTGCCTCCATAGGAGCCAGTACAAAAAACGGCCTAGGTAGTTCTTGCCAGATTGTCATCAATATATTATAGCATTTTTTGTTAACCACCATTTAATTTTCTTACCTAAATGCATTTTTTCATCATAATTCATTCGGATATGTCATTCTCAGCTTGACCCGCCTGTCTGGCCGACAGGACGGGCAGGCTGAGAATCTAGTCAATTATTGGACCCTCTGGTCAAGCCGGAGGATGACAAAAGCGTAGCTGGGTAGGTTGATTTCTGTTTGTGTTTTAAAACATCACCTAAATTGACGAATGTTTCATCAACTTGGGTGATGGACAGGTGTGAACCTTTGTAATGTTCGCGGTTGCCCGCGCTCATTGCTTGCGCCTTCGGGACGCGTCCAATCACTTGGGTGTTAGCCAAGAAGCTTATCGCTTCTCGACCTCACCCTTACCATTGCACCGATCGCATCGGTGCAAGGCAAGACCCCCAACAGCGGAGCGAAGACCCTTGCCATTGCAGGCGGGGCAACGCTCCATCTTGGGTGGGTTTGTGAGCCAACCCATATTCACCCCCTTTCGGGAGATTCGGTCCCGCCGGATTGGCGGGAGATGGACGAGAAGTTCGGGTTGTGGGAGCCAAGGGGGAAGGATGGCTCCTATGCGCAAGGCGCATTGTATGGGTATAACTCCCATAACCACAACCCTGGTGAATCAAATAACCGCGCCGCGTCCATGGCTCCTGTGCGGTTCACGTGGTTTTCTCTCCACGTGCAGACCCTAGGGTCCGAACTTGATTCACTTGCAGGTGTAGCAGGATTCGAACCCGCAACCTTCCTCTTGATAGGAGGATGCTCTAACCAATTGAGCTATACACCCAGGCCCAGCAGAGCCGGCATCAACATGGCCATGCTGCCGTCTCTGCTGGAATCCTACAAAGCTATCCCATCCTTACTCCCTTCAAGAGAAAGGTTTCCTCTGGTCTGGAACTGACGGGTCCGTCAGAGGAAGTTGTTCATGAAGCACTGCGACCAGTCGTGCATTCAACCCCTTTCTAGCAGTAGGGTCCACCGAGGTGGACTTGGATGAGATAGTCCTGGCTGAGGGATTGGAGCTGTGGACATCCGCTCCCTCAGCCAGGTTTAGACTCTTCGATTAAACTCAGTCGCGCCGGTTGTAATGCACAGCGCGCCTCAGCCCCCTTTCGAAGAGTCTTGGAGGTCTCGGGGGGAATCGAACCCACCTACTTTACCCGTGACAGGGTAACGCTCTACCAATGAGCTACGAGACCAGGTGACACACCTTGAAAAGGTATGTCACGTTGAAGACCGGTGCCAGGTTTTGGCTCGCGGGGGGGCTTAAGCCTCCACCCGGCACCGGTCAATTTGTTCCGAAGTAATTTCCGGAAACGAACCAAGAACTCATTATAGAACTGGATTCTCAGTCCAGCTGAGAATGACAACGTAGAGTACTTGGTTCGTTTCCGGTGTTCACACCTGTCAAAGTTCGTGCGAGCGAAAAAAATAGCGCTCGAGCACTGACGGTAATTATACCACTTAAATTGCGTAGGTCAACTGTTTTTGGTGTCATCCTGAACTCGTTTCAGGATCCAGTTATTGATTAGATCCTGAAACGAGTTCAGGATGACAGAACCGGTTTCAGTTATCTATCTCCCAATTCTGTTTTTGCTAACCTTCCGCTAGAAGGTCACTAATAAACTGCTCTACCCCGTTCATATTCTGGTCATAGTGCGAAGTATCTGGAAGCTCGTAGTTTTTTATGTGATTCCAAACCACCTTAATTAGTTTTTCAAGCTGTTCTACTTCCTCAAGGGTTGGCTGGTAAGAAAGCTCAAGAAACTTACGGTCGTTAGATTCTACGTATACCATCTGCCCTTCAATATTTTTGAAAGCACTGTACTCAGGGTGTTTACGTGCAAGTAGCGCATAAAATGTCAGTTGTAGTTTATGTTTCCAGGCCTTCACTGCTTTGTTCTTATCTTTTGTGAAGAGGCTATGTAGTCCACTGCCGGTTTTGTAGTCAACAATTCGCAGGGTTTCTTCATTTACAAAGTCAATTCGATCTAGCTTTCCGCCAATCCGGGCATCATATGCGTTAAGATCTTTCAAAGATTGTTCCGGCTGGCTGCCTTTTTCTAGCTGGTACTCAAAATCTGTAAAGAGCCGATCTAGATTTTTTTCGCCCTGTTCAACTTGCAGCGGTAACCGCTCAGCTGGGATGTGTTCTTTTGTTAGCACCCGGCGATACTCAGCTTTCACCGCTGAAAGATCAAACGTACCAAGGTTAACTTGCTTTTGGGCGAGTTCCAGTGCTGAGTGCACAGCGGTACCGTGGCTCATAGAATCGCTTTTAGCTTGCGGCAAACGGAGCAAACTGCGTTCTAAGAACGTTGCCGGTCCGCCTTCGGTAACATCTAAGAAGTTGATTAAATTTGTAGCGTTGATTGTAAAGTTTTCAATTACCGGTGCCAAGACCTCTTTCTCGGCTGTTGTTTCAAGTCGTGGCCACGTGAGGGCGTGTTCGAGAATTGCCATTGATTGATCGGTATCTGGTCGCGGTGCGTCGATTGGCGGAAATGCCTGAAGTAGTGGCGTTGCCAACACCTCTTCCCCCGCCGCATTATATTTGTAGCTTGTGAAAGTGAGTGTGTGTTTGGCACGCGTTGCTGCAACATACATTAGGCGGGCGTATTCATCTTCGGTTTCAAGTGGTGCATGTAGTGGAAGATTAGCTGGTACACCGTGACGATTCCCTGTTGGTTGCCAGTCTTTTTCTACCGCGTCAACTATGAAGACAGCGTCAAATTCAAGTCCTTTAGCCTTGTGTACAGAAAGCAGATCCACCGCTCGTGCGTCATCTTTAAGGCCAAACGAATTTGCAATAACTTTTTTATTAGCTTGTTCGGTAGTTATAAATTGCAAGAATTCAGCCAAAGTTGGTT
>DAIUJM010000032.1:0-7434 GCA_036848695.1 Candidatus Saccharimonadota bacterium | reverse complement strand
AGCGGTTGATCATCAGCAAAATGTCGCACGAGATATCATCTTAGAAGCAATATAAAATAACTAATAAGGTCGACGTATCTCTTTCCGAAAACGGAAGTAAGACAAAGTAGCGATGTCCGTCTTGATTCGTCAGGACAGGGAGTTTGGTATTAGTAACAAATCTGTTACATCATTACGAGCCCGCATGGGCACACGGTCAAAAACCGTTTCCCAAACAGAAACTGCAAAACAAAGCCACCGTCAGTCGGTATCGCGCTTTATTAAAATTGGTATTGTCGTTGTTGTATTACTCGGTGTATCCGGTAGTCAGTTAATGGGCCGCGTTTCAAGCGAGTCTCGTTACGTCGCGCCCGCTGCGCGTCTGGAAAACCCTATTCAGGAACCAGAAACACAACCAGTTGATGAAGTTATTGCCGCTGAAGTTGCTGCTACTGTTGCGCAGGAAGCAGATTTATTAGTAACACCAAACGTTGCCAACCGTGCTGACACCCTTGACGCACAAGTAAGTATGGCAACTAAAACAGATGAAGCAACAACGGCTGTAGTCGATAAGCCACAGCTTGTAGCTCCATCCCTTAAGTCGGTCAAAGACGTACAGACTATTACTACTAAAGAAGGTGATAGCGTCCAGTCGCTGGCTCAGCAATACGGTGTGAGTGAAGATACAATTCGCTGGGCTAACAACCTTAAGGCTGATGCTATTTCAGCTGGCACCAAGATAGTTATCTTACCCGTGACGGGCGTTTTATATACCGTACAGGGAACAGATACTGCAGAAAGCTTGGCCGGCATTTACCAAACGAGTGCCGAGCAGATTATTGCTTTTAACGACGTTGAATTGAATGGTTTAAAATCTGGTATGCAGATTATTATTCCCAACGGTATCAAGCCAGCAGTTCGGGCTACTACACGCAGTACGCCATCTAGTAGTACGGCTTCGCGGAGCACAAACTTCTCTTGGGGAGGTAGCGGCGTGGTTTTTGCTGGAAACCGTTATGCCTACGGATACTGTACTTACTACGCTTTCAATAAGCGTGCTGCTGCTGGTCGCCCAGTTGGTAGTAACTGGGGTAATGCAACAACCTGGGCCGCTCTTGCGCGTGCATCTGGTTTTGCGGTAGATAAAAATCCGCAAGCCGGTGATGTATTCCAGACAAGCGGTGGCTGGGGTGGTTACGGACACGTTGGATATGTTGAGCGCGTTAATGAAGACGGAAGTGTCTTAGTTAGCGAAATGAACTACGCTGGTTGGAACCGAGTTTCCAGCAGAACAATTTCGCCAGATCAAGTTGGCCTCTTCAACTACATTCACTAAGCTTTAGTTTCTTCATCATCCCGGACTTAAATTCTAAACAAATTCTCAGATCTGAGATCTATAGTCTATAATCTAGTAATAATGTTTGTAGATAAAGCAACGGTTTTGGTAAAAGCGGGCAACGGCGGAAACGGTGCCGTCAGCTTTAGGCACGAAATTTATGTTGATAAAGGCGGACCAGATGGCGGCGATGGCGGCAAAGGTGGTGACGTAGTCTTTGCGGCAGACGAGAACTCTAACACCTTGGTAGATTTTCGTTTTAAGCCAGAACTTCGTGCTCAGCACGGAGAATCAGGTGGCAAACGAAAACGACATGGTAGCAGGGGTAAAGATTTAATCGTATCTGTTCCGGTTGGTACTGTCGTTTGGCGAGGTGAAGACCAGATTGCGGATTTAATTGAAGCTGGGCAGAAGGTAATTGTTGCACAGGGCGGAGATGGTGGATTTGGTAACTCGCATTTTACAAGTAGTACTCGTCAAACTCCCCGCGTAGCTGAAAAAGGCGAAGAAGGAGAAGAGTACAATTTAATATTGGAACTCAAGCTTATTGCCGACGTTGGGCTACTTGGCTTGCCAAATGCCGGCAAGTCTACATTTTTGTCTGTAGTTAGTAATGCCAAACCTGAAATTGCCGATTACGCCTTCACTACGCTAACTCCTCATCTAGGAGTTGCCGATATTGATAACACCACACTGCTAATAGCCGATATACCTGGAATCATTGAAGGTGCAGCTGAAGGTAAGGGTCTAGGCCACGAATTTTTGCGCCACGTTGAGCGTACCGGAGTTCTACTACATTTGGTAGATGCATATAACGACGACGTTATAAAAGCCTACAAAACTATTCGAAACGAGCTAAAGTTACACAACACTACGCTTGCTGAGCGCCCTGAAGTGGTGGCACTTACAAAAATAGAAGGCCTAGATGAAGAAATAGTCGATGATTTAATGGCTCAGTTGAAGACAGTTGTGCCCGGTGGAACTGCTATGTGCGCTATTTCGTCTCAGGCTCACACGGGTATCAAAGAACTACTTCGTGAACTTAGGGCGGTCATTGACACTAATAAGGCCCAAAAAGCCGTAGAAGAGGCTGAAAATGCCCCAGAAAAGAATATTTTCACACTTGATACTCAAGAATTAGCCTGGAATGTACAGAAAATTGAAGAAAATACCTTCAAAATCACCGGCCATAAGATCGAAAAGTTTGCCCGTAGAACTGATTTTGAAGATTTTCATGGCCGTCAGCGACTTCGCGACATTATGAAGAAAATGGGCATCTCTCATGAATTGGCTCGAAAAGGTGCCAAAGCAGAAAGCACGCTAGTATTTGGTCGTCACCCCGATACAATCACCCTACTAGAACAAGATTAGAAAACATAGGTCTCACTTAAATTTTCAAAATGTCATCCTCTGGCTCGACCAGAGGATCCAGTTGATTACTAGATTCTCAGCCTGCCCGTTCTGAAGATCAGACAGGCGGGTCAAGCTGAGAATGACAGAGCGTGGTTTTGAGATTGTGGCTAAAAATATGTTGCATTTCGAAAAAATCAGAGTAAAGTAAATAACAATCGAGCGCCAGAAGTGGCAGCACGGTATACATTAACAGTAGAGTAATTTTTTGGGTGAGCTTCGGGTTATTTTTTTATGATAGTCTGAAGCTCGCCCAAAGGAACGGTGCGAGTGCAGTATCTCAGCGCAATTTCGTCAACGAAAGGAGTACGCTCAAAGTGGGCTACGGTTCCATCAGAGCGCCGACCAATCAGGACACCCCCGACCACAACGCAAGTCGCGCTGTGGAGGAAAAGGAGTTCTGAACTCCATCATACGACGGGCACTTCGAGAGCCCGTCGGTTAGCCTGGAGGCTCCCCTTACCTTCTCGGTAAGAATGCTCCCAGGTGCTTGCAGTACCACGCCGTCGCCACAGCAAGGACCGCATAGGGTCTTTTAGATGAACGAATACGAGTCGAACTCGTGGGTTTCCACACTTTCCTTCGGGATCTTAAGTGGCTTACCACACCAAACGTCATCAAAAAAGCACCCTATGCGGTCCGTCGGCCGCACCACACCAATCTCATCTCATTACTCTACTGTTATATTTTTTTGGCGCCCACTTGTGGCGCCTTTTTCAATGGATTTTATTTTGAAATATGTAGAACATGACAGTCTCTTGACAATGTGTGTAAGCGGAGTACAGTAAAAAATAAGTACTAGAACTCTAATAAAAAAAGGAATATGCAATGGAATCAGCACTTGATCGTGTGCTCACACGCCATATGGGCGCGCAAGATCGTCAAACAGTTAATCGTGGGCGATGCCTTCGTGTTATACCGCAGGGTTTGCGTTTAGAAGAACTAACCAAACTTGCCGAGGTTGATCCAACTCTCAAAATAATTCCACTAGAACCGCATGATGAGTCATCTGTGTGTAGAAATGGACTTTACGGTATTTTTCGGGTTGTCCTCAAGCTGCAAGAGGTTCCGGAAGAAAATTCTGACACTCAAGCCGTTGAGATGTCTGCCTAGAAGGCAAAATAGTATTGACAAATACTAAACTAGTTGTATAATAATACAATTATGACTGTAAATACATTTGAAGTTCGAGGCGGAACTGCTGTGAATCTTGGGCAAGTATTAGATCCAGACAACGCTGTTGCACTGGGTCGATTAGGTCAACGTTTTTCTAGGCTGCAACCAGGACAGAGTAGTCTTGGTATTCCTTCTCGTAGGGTGTCGATTGAAGAAGTTGCAGAAACCGAAGTTCAACTTGATCTTATGAAGGGTGTTGGTCGGTTTCTTGAAAAGCTGGTTGAATCTAGTGGGTATAGGGCAGGGGTGTCCGGGGTGGACGTTTTGATTGGTGCTGCTGTTCGCGGTGAATGGCATATAGATAGAATTAAAGATGTACGTATGCTCGTTAATATTTCTGAGTTCCCAATCGATCTTGATGTTGCAACTGAGTGGAATGGCAGGGAGTGGGCCGATCCTTCAGAACATGATTATTCGCCACATCCGTCAAGCTATGAAAGAATAAGCTATGCGCCTGGTGAAGCGGTCTTGATTGATAATATGTATAGTCCAGCCGAGCAGGTGCCACATCAGGGATCTACACAACCTGGAAAAATAATACTTCGCGCTCTCGCCAGGTAACCCCAGTTCCTTTAGACAGCCCTATGTTGGGTTGGTATTGTTGGGGTATCTATCCACAGTGTTCATACTTGCCACTAGCGCAATACTGCTGGATACTATTAAGATATGACCTTCTATTTTTACGACCTTGAAACTTCTGGAATTAACCCACGGGCTCAAAGAATTATGCAGTTTGCTGGGCAACGAACAGATGAAGATTTAAACCCTGTTGGAGAACCCCAAAATTGGCTAGTAAAACTTTCTGAAGAGGTATTGCCTGATCCAGACGCTGTTTTAATCACCGGTATTACGCCTCAAAAAACACTTGAAGAAGGCTACAGTGAGGCGGAATTTTTGAAATTATTCATGGAACAAGTTTGTCAGCCAGATACTGTAATTGTGGGATTCAATACCATCCGCTTTGATGATGAATTTATGCGCATGTCGTTGTATCGAAATTTTTATGATCCATATGAGTGGCAGTGGCAAGACGGCCGTTCACGCTGGGATATTTTAGATGTGGTTAGAATGGTGCGCGCTCTCAGGCCAGAAGGAATAGAGTGGCCATTTGAGGCTGCTCGCAAGAATGGTCTTTCAGAACATGGTAACCTGGTGGCTCCGAAAGAAGGAGATTTAGACCTCGCGACTATGGTTCCAACAAATAGGCTGGAACTTCTAACCAAGGCCAACGGTTTAGATCACGAAAACGCCCATGATGCCCTTAACGATGTCTATGCAACCATTGCAGTTGCGAAGCTCCTAAAAGAAAAGCAGTCGAAAATGTTTGAATACTTGCTTGGTATGCGAGACAAAAAGAAGGTGGCTGAACTAGTTAACTTGGATGATCCGAAGCCGTTTTTGTACACTTCCGGCCGGTACAGTAACAAGTGGCAAAAAACTACTGCAGTACTTTCTATTGCTGAAGCTGCGCACGGAGCAGTTTTGGTCTACGATTTACGGCAAGATCCATTGGAATTGGCGAAGCTTACCGACGAAGACCTTAAGAAGATGGCATTTTCGCGAAATGAAGACACAGAAATATTGCCCGTTAAAATACTTAAACCAAATACCTGTCCGGCCGTAGCCCCACTGGGCGTACTTGATAAGGCTAGCCAAGAGCGCCTTGGGTTAACCGAAAAGACGATAACCGAAAACTTTAACAAACTCAGATCAATTGCAGGTTTTACCGAGCGACTTGCACAGTTGTTTACACAGGTAGATGAACAGCGGAAGTCTGAATACCCAACGGAAGCTGACCCTGATTTTCAGTTGTATGATGGCTTTGTTGGGCAAGGTGATAAAACAAAACTTCGCACTGTCAGAAATACTTCGGAAAACGACTTGGCTGATTTAGCGCTCGATTTTGCCGACGAACGTTTGAGCGCCCTGCTTCCAAGATACAAAGCCCGTAATTTTCCGCGTAGTTTAACATCTGATGAACGAGAGGCGTGGGAATCATACCGCACTATTCGCATAACAGAAGGAGTGAATGGGCAACTTTCGCTTCCAGCATTTGCTCAGCGCTTAAACGAACTTTCGGCCGTAAAATCAGACGAACAATCACAGTATCTACTTCAAGAACTGCAACTTTACGCCGAGAGCATCGCTCCGGTCGATGAATAAAACGGACTAATACTAGTTTCTTTCTGCAGTGAGTTCGCTTTGTCCGAGTATCGCTTTTTGTAGTGCTGGGTCTTTGGTACCATAGCTTTCGGCAAAATCATCACGAGCCTTCTCGGAAGTAATTTGTTTAGCAGTATGTTCAAGCATCTGCAGCTTCAAGTGTCCAACAAAGCGGACTAAGAGGCCCAGTTGCACGATTATCATGCCAATCATTGGCCAAAAACCAAGCGCCGTTTTTGTGCCAGGTATAGTGCCGCCCAGTATAAAATTCATAGTGTCGTCAATCGGATTTTTTGACCACGTTACATAAGCTATTAATAAGCCTAGAATGATTAAAATATAGAGTTTTCGCACCGTATTCTCGCCTCGCCCGTTATTGTTTTAGTACCCTTATAATACGCTTATTTGAAAGCCCCAAACAACCTTTTGGAGCTAAAATATGTTGTGGATCTTTCTACGGTACGTGATTCTATATAGATTCAAGAGCGCCGTTGGTGTAGCTCCCTAAAACGCGTATGTTTGTAGCATGCTTACTTAGTTCGGTCTGTATGGCTTCACTAAAGCTAGCGTCAAAATCTACATAGTACATATATTGCCAGGCGTTACCAACAATAGGGCGGCTTTCTAGCTTGCTTAAATTTATGCTTCGAGACGCAAAGACACCCAGTGCCGCATGTAGCGAACCGGGTGTGTCGGCCGTTTGAAATGTTATTGACGTTTTTGTGACGTTCGAACTGGCCACTTCTACGCGTGAGAGGGCAATAAAGCGTGTGTAGTTTTCGTGATGAGTCTCTATATTACTGGCCAAAATAGTTAGACCATAAGCATCCGCAGCGCTGCGACTTGCAACGGCTGCTTTGGTAGGGTCACCCCAGTCTGCAACTTCTTTTGCGGCTAAAGCAGTATCGGCATGTTCGTGTCGTTCAGCTTTCGGCAAATTTTCGTCTAGGTATGCTTCGGCTTCACCAAGAGCTGGCGCCATAGAGTAAACATCAGTAACATTCTGCAGGTTTGAGCCCTGGGGTCCCATCAGGTGTAGCCCTATGTGTTCATATATTTCACCGCAGATCCAGAAGCGGTGCTGAAGCAGAAGGTCGTATACGTCGTTAATAGAACCATAAAGCGAATTTTCAATTGCTACAACGGCGCGGTCAACCTTACCTTCTTCGAGTTCTTGAAAAGCTTCTTTAAAGGTTCGACAGTACTTAAGCTGTATATCTTCACCAAATATTCGTTTAGCGGCAATTTCATGAAAAGAAGCCGCAAAGCCTTGGATAGCAACGTTCATATCTGTTGATGATACGCTAGCGTTTCAGTCTGCGCAACACCTTCTTAAGTGCGGCTATGCGGTTTCGGTTGAATATAAACAT
>DAIUJM010000031.1:0-9197 GCA_036848695.1 Candidatus Saccharimonadota bacterium | reverse complement strand
ATGAAGCAATGAAAAAATCAGGAAAGACAGTGATCGAACTCACCCAAATGGAATGCGCAGATATACTTAAAATAACTAATTCTACCCATAGGATATATTGATGGCAGCTGAAATATATATTGCTAGACACGGACAGAATCAAGATAATGCAAAAGGTGTTTTAAATGGTCACCGAGACCTGCCTCTTACTGATCTTGGAAGGGCGCAGGCTGTAGAGCTGGCCGAGGGAATTAGTGATTTAGGGTTAGAATTCACGATAGTCTACACCTCTCCTTTGTCGAGAGCTCATGAGACCGCACAGATTATATGTGACAGATTGGGCATTAGCGATAAGTTAGTTGTCATGCCCGAACTTATCGAACGTGATTTTGGCATTATGACCGGACACAAGGCGTCGGAGATAGAAGAATTGTGTGCCCCAGATATCATTAAAACTAACACTATAACTTATTTTTTGAATCCCAAAAATGCCGAAACGTTCCCCGATCTTCTTACTCGAGGCCAAAATATATTAGAAACTATTAGATCTAAGCATAAATCCGGAAATATATTGGCGGTCTGTCATGGAGACATTGGAAAAATGATATACGCGGCCGCCAGCCAGCGTAGCTGGGAGGAGGTCTTGAAAGATTTTCATTTTGGGAATAGTGAACTCATAGAGATTGAATCAACCGAGGCCCATGTCATCAAGATAAAGCAACATAATCATTAGGCAATGATGCACGAATGTTTTTCCGCATGGTTAAAATTAGGTAGTTCATCTGACGAAATCGTGCTAGTATCGAATAATGAAATCTGAAGAAAATGAACAGAAGTTAGAAGATGTCCGTGAGTTAATTGATAGCGTTGACCACGAGCTCATTATGCTACTTAAGCAACGTAGTAGACTTGTAGAAATGGTGACAGATATTAAAAAAGAATCTGGAGATGTGGCGCACCAGCCAACACGATTTGCAATTATGGTTGATCAACTGCAGGCAGTTGCAAAAGAAGAAGGCTTGGATCCGGAGCTTGTTACTGAGGTTTGGGACGCAATTCATGAATCTAGCAAGCGTCAACAAAATGCTGTGCTGAAAAAGGACTAACAACTAGCAAGCGTCAACAAAATGCTGTGCTGAAAAAGGACTAACAATTACCCGGTGTCATCCTGAAGTTAGTTCAGGATCTAATCTATAAACACTGGATCCTGAACTAAATTCAGGATGACACATGGATGATATTTGTAACACAAAAAAGTCGCACTGTTGTGGTGCGACTTTTTGGTGTAGTAATACAAGCTTTACTGTTGGGCTTCAGCTTCGGCAGCCTCGGCTTCTTCAAATGTTTCGTGAATAGTGCCTTTTGGATGCTCAGCTGGTGCGTAGATTGAATAAAGCTTCAATGCTTCGCTACCTGTGTTGATAATGTTGTGCCATGTTCCAGCAGGAACAAAAATAGCAAAATCATCTTCAGCTTCTTTTTCAAAACTGAGATCATCTTCTGCAGGACCCATTACAACTTTTGCTGTACCTTCTTCAATACGAAGGAACTGGTCGTGGTCGTTATGTACTTCAAGACCCACTTCGCCGCCTGGTTTAATAGCCATAACGGTCATCTGCAAGTTAGAACCGGTCCATTTTGCAACACGGAACTTATCATTTGCTTTAGTCAATTCTTCAATGTCTACTACATATGGTTGTCCGCCGTAATCATTTGTATCCATAAGATCCCTCTTTCATTTACTTGTACTATTATTATAGCATTTCTAGATGTTAGTTGTCAGAGGAATGGGGATTAGTAACAAATAAATTCTAAATTCTAAAACCTAAACAAATTCGAAATTTAAAACATCAAAATTCTAAACGAAAAAGTACATTCAATTTACGTTATTCATATTTAATTCTTGTATCTTGACTGCGTGGTACACTGTAAAGAATGAATATTTATTACACAGATGGCAGTTGCAGTCCAAATCCTGGCCCTGGCGGTTACGCGGTTATTAAAGAAGACGAGCCCGTGGCACTCGGCTGGGATCCTGATTCTACTAATATTCGGATGGAAGGCATGGCTCTTATTGCGGCTCTGAAGCTGGCGGGGCAAGAAGCCTGCGAAATTCAAACCGATAGCGAATTTTGGATCAACGTTATTACTAAGTGGTCGCTCACTTGGGAAGCGAACGGTTGGCAGAAGAAGGGTGGAATTAAGAATCTAGATATTGTGCAAGAAGTTTGCCCGCTGCACCGCGCTTCAAAGGCTAAGTTAGTCTGGGTGCGTGCGCATGTTGGCCATAACGGTAATGAACGCGCTGATGAATGGGCAAATAAGGCTCGTCAAGAAAAGTTAACGAAGTAGCTAGTTTGAAACTGTGAATGTATTACCGGTGTAAACCAGTTCTGGAGTGTTTAGGTTATTTTCAACAATTATGCGATTTACCATGCGTGCTATTTCTTGATTAGTAACGTCCGGGTTGGACTTTCGAAGCTCGGCTTTTGTGGCTTCCCAAATATTACCACCTTTTTCAATGGTAATAGTGAAAGAAGATGGGGTCGTGACTGTTTCAGCTGGGCCCGGTGATTGGGTTTCATCCATAACCTGGTTCTCGGGTGCTGGAGTTGCATCTACAATATTTTCTGATTGTATCTCCTGATCTCGAGCGGGGTCTTCGTACGAACGTGCGGCTGCTTCGCGTCGACTTTCGTATGGCTCATTGTTCTCGTCAGTGGCCGCGAAGAATACACCTGTAATTACTGCAGCCGTAGCCACCATTGCGCCAATTGCTCGCATGTTCTTGCTGCTTCTACGACGCTCTGGGTAGGTGTGCTCAGGTCGGGTGGTAGCAGGGTCTGTGGTATGACGACCAGTTAGCGGTTGTTCGGTAGCGGGGATGATAGCAATATCCTCATGACTAGTAGAAGAGAATGGTGAGTTTTTCACCGCGAGGCTTGATGCAACAGAACCCAGCGCAAGCCATACTTTTTTAAAGCGACCAGGAGCCGATTCTTTGGCATGCCGACCGGGCTTAATGGGCTTCATTTTTTGTAGTAATGATTTTGATTGTGCCTTGTGAAAAACTGTGGCTGTAGGGTCTGAAAATAGTTCCTCGGCTTCTTGAATCCACTCGGGTGATCCGAAGGGTGGGTTAAATATTTCGTCGAGCTTTTTGGCAAAATCGTCCGTATCAGCTGTTGTGTCGGGTGCTGAAATTTCAGAAGTGGACATTTTGTCGACAAGCACTAGTTTGGGTCGGTTACCATTAGCGCCAGCCAGGGCATTCGCTAATCTAGATGCAATAGCTTCTTTTGTAGCCTGTGGTGTGTCTGGATTGTTTAAATCATGCAAAAAGCCATCCGCCCGTTTTTCGGCGTGTTTTTCAGCTCTTGCCACATCTGCTTCTCTCGATCTCTTAGGCATAATTTTGTATTATATCAAATTTGTCAAGAAAAGTCAATAATCGTCAGATGAAAAGAATGCTATACTGGTAGTAATAACGTTGGGAGCGGTAAGTGAAGCAGAGTCAGGCACTGAGGGTCATGATGAGTGGGAAGTCGGTCTTTTTGACCGGCGCACCGGGAAGTGGTAAAACGTATGTTTTGAACCAGTTTATTCAGGCCGCAAAAAAAGCAAAAAAGCGGGTTGCTGTTACGGCAAGCACAGGAATTGCGGCTACACACATTGGCGGCACCACTATACATTCATGGTCTGGCCTGGGTATTCGCGATGAAATATCTGAAAGAGACGAAAAATGGCTGAAAGACAACGACCGTTTGCTGAAACGCTATAACAATGTAGATGTGTTGATTATTGACGAGGTCTCAATGATTCATGGCAAGCGGCTTGATATGGTCAATCAGGTGTGTAAATGGCTACGAGAAAGTGACGAACCTTTTGGCGGGATACAGGTTATTTTAACCGGAGATTTATTTCAATTACCACCAATTAGCAGGGGAGACACCAAGATTGATTTTGTTCACCTGAGCAATGCTTGGAAAGAACTGAAGCCAGAAATTTGTTATTTAAGTGAACAGCATCGGCAGGAAAACGATCCGTTACTAGATTTGTTAGAATCCATGCGCAGCAACGACATTAACCAGGCACATTTTGATGCTTTGAGCGAACGCCTTGGGCTTGAAGTACCTCAAGGTGAGGCAATTACAAAACTCTATTCACACAACCAAGACGTTGAGTCTATAAACGATAGTCATCTTAGGGCCATTGAAGACGAAACAAAGACCTATGTTATGGAAACCTACGGCGTGCAGTCTAAGGTAGATTCTCTAATTAAAAGCGTGCTAGCTCCAGAAGTATTGGAACTAAAGGTTGGTGCTGAAGTAATGTTTGTGGCCAATAATTTTTCCGAAGGCTTTGTAAACGGATCGCGTGGCAAAGTTGTGGCCTTTCGAGACGGAATGCCTTTGGTGGAGTTACAGCGTAATAGGCGAATTTTGAAAGTAGAACAACATAGTTGGGCGCTTGAAGAAGATGGCAGGGAGCGGGCGAGGGTTTCGCAGTTGCCACTTAGGCTTGCTTGGGCGATCACTATTCATAAAAGTCAGGGTATGAGTTTAGATAGTGCAGAAATTGATCTTAGTAGGGCATTTACACCTGGAATGGGTTATGTGGCGCTGTCGCGCGTAAGATCTCTTGGCGGTGTATATCTTAAGGGGATAAACAATACGGCACTTGCAATGCACCCAGAGATTTTCAGTTTCGACGAACAGTTGAAGCAAGCTTCAGATGAACTGGCTAGTCAGACTGCCGAAGAAGCATATGTGCAAGCGGATGAGCCACAGGCGGCTACTTCTTCGACCCGCCAGCTCGATGAATCTTTGCTAGAAGTGCTTAAAACTTGGCGGGCGCAAGAAGGCTCGAAGCGGCGGGTGCCACTTTATATGATTGCTGGAAACAAAACAATTGAGGCACTGGCTACAAATCAGCCAACTACAATTTCACAGCTAAAGTCTGTTACCGGTATTGGCCCGAAAATGATAGAAAACTACGGTGAAGAGTTACTAGGTTTAGTTCGAGAGCATTTGGGGGTTGTATCGGTTCCAGATGAAAAAGAGCAGAAAATTCAAGAATTTCTTACCCAGAAGAATGTAGAACTTTCTGCAGAAGAAATAACACAGCTTCGAAGAATCCTCGATTCATAATATTAGTTTGTCATCCTGACCTGACCGTCCTATCAGCCAGGCAGGCGGGACTCGCCGTGCCCCGAGGAGTCTTTTTCGGGGTTTCAGGATCCAGTAGCGCCGTGGTGTCATTCCCGACCCGATCGGGAATCCAGTAAACATCCAATGCGCGTAGCGCGCATACAACCTCTTTTTACTTTTTGTCAGCAAAAAGATAACAAAAACCGCCAACCAGACCAAAAACACTCGACATACCAAAACCTCCTTTTTGTCGCGCCAGAACAATGGCAAGCATCCCTCACAACCTCTTTAGTTACTAGTTCGGGCAAGTCCTGGCTTCATTCGACAAAAAGAAGCCCTTGGTATTCGGGGTTTTTGGATGGTTGGTTGGAAGCTGAAAAACCCGCAGATTGTGGGGTTTAACTACTAACTAGCTACTAACCACTAATCAATATATACTAGAGTCTAATGGGTGAACAAATAAAATTAAGTCTCAATTTTCCGAAAAAATTCCTTTGGGGTGCCAGTATTTCGACTCATCAAGTTGAAGGCGGTAACCATAATCAGTGGACAACCTGGGAGCTTGAAACAGCGCAAGAAAAAGTTGCTCAAGCTTCATATAACTACGAACATTTACCACTTTGGAATGAAATAAAAAAAGAAGCGCTGAAACCAGAAAACTATGTTTCAGGGAAGTCTGCTGATCATTTCAACCTTTATAAACATGACTTTGATATAGCCCAAAGGCTAAATTTCTCTGTACTGAGATCAGGCATTGAATGGTCGCGCATTGAACCTGAAGAAGGCGAATTTGATCCTTTGGCAGTCGCTCACTACAAAAAATATTTTACTGAAATGAAGAAGCGGGGGATTGAGCCGGTAATCACACTGTGGCACTGGACCTTCCCAGATTGGTTTGCCGGCAAAGGCGGTTTTGCAAAACGACGTAACATCAAGTATTTTACTCGGTATGTTGAATATGTTACAGAACAGCTTGGTATGCATTTCAACTACGTCATCACATTGAACGAACCTACCGTCTATGCAGCAATGAGCTACCATGAGCGACGCTGGCCACCAGAAGAAGGATCAAAGTTCTTAATGCTTAAAGTGATGCGCAATCTTGCCAAGGCTCATAAAAAAAGCTACAAAATAATCAAACGCATGCGACCCGAGGCGCAGGTGGGTCTTGCGCATAACTGCGCGTACTACTACGCAGGTGATGATTCGTTTGTTTCTAAAATAGTGGCTCGTCTTGGCCATGCCTTCAGTAATGAATACTTCATTAATCGTGTTAGAAAACAGCAAGACTTTTTTGGCTTAAACTATTATTTTGCTAATCGGGTGTGCGGTACTAGGGTGCATAATAGTAACCAAAGAAGAAATGATCTAGGTTGGGATATGCAGCCAGATAAAATGGGACCGTTGATCGAGCAGCTGCATGCTAGATATAAGCTACCGATATTAATTACTGAAAGCGGTGTAGCAGATATGCACGATACCTATAGAAAATGGTGGATTATTGAAAGTGTTAAAGCAATGAACACAGCCATGACAAACGGCGTGCCAATCACTGGGTACATTCACTGGAGTTTGCTCGACAACTTTGAATGGGCCGAAGGGTTCTGGCCACGTTTTGGCCTGATTGAAGTTGACTACAAAACCATGAAGCGTCGTCCTCGACCCAGCGCCCTCTGGTACGGCAAGTTAATTAAAACTTTGAGAAGCAACTAGGTTTGTTAATGGGTTTTTGTTATAGTGAAAACTAATGATGAGTGAGGGGAATACTATACGTTTGCCGGGATTGATAGATGTACACGTTCATTTGCGTGACCCAGGTCAGACTCACAAAGAAGACTTTACTACTGGTACCCAGGCAGCTTTAGCTGGTGGTTTTACTACAATCGTAGATATGCCGAATAACGCCGAGCCAATAACAACCATTGAACGATTGAAGCAAAAAATCGCCATTGCTCAGTCAAAAACAGTTGCGGATATTGGATTCCACTATGGCACGATGGGCGATAACCTAGAAAGTTTTGAAGAAGCCGCAGGACTAGCGATTGGACTCAAGTTGTATCTTAACAAAACCACTGGCGGCTATCTGCTCGATGCTAAGCACCTACAAAAAATCTATTCCGCTTGGCCTGAAGCAAAGCCGGTGTTACTACATGCTGAAGAGGATGTAATTGACATTGCAATTGAATCCATGAAAGATCTGAAGAGGCCGATCCATGTTTGCCATATGCCTAGTAAAGAAATACTACAAAAAATAATAGCTGCTAAGAAAGACGGTCTCCCTGTTACATGCGGGGTATGCCCGCACCACCTGTTCCTAACGAAGGCGGATGAAAGCCGCTTGGGTGTATACGGTAAAATGTTACCTTCTTTGAAGTCGCAAGAAGACCAAGACTTCCTTTGGAAAAACCTTGATTATATCGACATATTTGAATCAGATCACGCACCCCATACTCACGAAGAGAAGGCAGAAGGTGCCTTTGGTGTGCCCGGACTGGAAACAACTTTACCCTTACTACTGACTGCATATAAACAGGGAAGAATTAGCCTAGAACAAATTATTGAAAAGTGTCATACAAATCCGGCAAGAATTTTTAATCTGCCTGTCGACGAAGGCACGTATTTGGAAATAGACATGACTGAGTATGAAATAAATAACGAGTCACTTTATACAAAATGTGGCTGGTCTCCGTTTGCTGGTCGGAAAGTATATGGGAAGGTGAAAAAAGTGGTGATTCGTGGCCAAACAAAGGTTTCTGATGGTTCTGTAGTTGCAAATCCAGGATCAGGTAAGGTAATAGGGGGCTAGTTATGAATATTGGCGGAGTAACTATTAAAGTACCAGTGATGAATGCTGCGTGTAGTATTGCTAAAACATGGGATGACGTAAAGGCTATGTGCGCCACGAGTGCCGGCTTGGTCCTTATCGGATCGATCACAACAGAACAAAGAGATGGTAATAAAGAACCACGATGGTTTGTGGGTGATGATTACGCACTAAATTCTTTTGGAATGCCTAACGGTGGCTATGAATTCTACAGCAAAGAATTACCTGGTATGGTGGATTATATTCATACATCAGATAAAGTTGCCGTGCTGAGCATTGCCGGCTTTTCGACTAGTGAATACGTTCAACTGGCTCAGCTTGCAGACAGAAGTTGCGTAGATATTCTTGAACTGAACCTTGGTTGCCCAAATGTCAGTATTGATGGTAAACAGAAGCCAATCGTAAGCTTTGATCTTTCTACAATGAAAGAAATCGTACAGGCGGTCCAGGAGGTAACGAAGTTGCCGCTAGCTATTAAGCTTTCTCCATATAGCAATCCTGGAGAGCTGAAAAAGGTTGCTGATTTACTGACCGAACTTGAGGTCGCGGCGGTTGTTGCAAGCAATACTTTCCCAAATGGTTTTGTGCCGAATGAACAAGGCGAATCGGTTTTAGCAAATGAGTTTGCTGGCGTTAGTGGACAGGCGATGATGCCGATTAGCCTAGGGCAGGTGAGGCAGTTCCGTAATGTATTACCGGATAGCGTGGCAGTTATTGGCGTTGGCGGTATACAGTCTAAAGAAGATGCTGACATGTATTACAAGGCAGGCGCAGAAGTTATCCAGGTTGCGACGTTTATTATTAAAGAAGGCCACCAGGCTATCGAAAGGATCACATAGTGGGTAAGGTTCATTTTGAAGATCCTGCCGAGCGCATAATGGTTGCACTTGACGTAGATGAGCTTGATGAAGCAAAGAAAATTGTTGATGATCTTGACGGTCTCGGTGTCACTTTTAAAGTTGGCAATCAACTTGGCACGTATGAAGGCTGGCGTGATGTTATAGTTTACATACATTCTAAGAATGCCAAAGTATTTTGTGATACAAAATTCAAAGACATTCCTGAGACGGTGAAAAAATCAGCCAGAGCGATCACCAGACATCAACCCGATTTTTTCAATATCATGGCTGATAATACACAAGAAGCTCTGGAGGCAGCCGTTGCCGGGGTAGTATCTGTAAATGGCAAGTTAAAACCAATTTTACTTGGCGTAACTGTTCTGACAACAATTAATAACGAAGAAT
>DAIUJM010000030.1:0-9253 GCA_036848695.1 Candidatus Saccharimonadota bacterium | reverse complement strand
AAGTGCCGGCATGGCGATTATTGCTGTTTTGGCTGGAGTGATGCTCGACCAGTTGCTGAGCCAGTGGATTATCGGCTTACTGCCAAATTCACTCTTCGATTCCAGTACGTATATTCTGATTGCAGTTCACTTGATAATTACTTTTGCAACAGTAGTGGTCGTGCTTGCTACCGCAAAAGTAACGCATCATAGCACCGTACTTTCTTTGTTAACAAGTCTGGTTCTTGGGTTTCTGCTTTTCTTCTTTGGCATCAAAATTTTTAGCAAAGCTCCTGAACTAGCCGAATATACCAGCAATTCAGGACTCCTTCATTTCGTTGGCCCGTACCAGAACACAATTTTGGCGGCAGCCGCAGTACTCGCATTGATAGAAATGAGCAATAGTCACAAAACCGCAAAGCTAAAAGCAAAAAAACTCAAAAAAAATAAGCATTGACCAACATCTGTTATTATGAGAAAATAACCTAGTCCAAGTTCTTCTTGGTTTTCACAATTTAAAAAACAAAGCCAAGGCGACTTTTTTAAATTGAGAGGAAGCGTATAGTACTAAATCGAAGCTTTTTCTGAAAGAAAAACGAGATAAGTACGTCAACGCTGACGAGGGCCCATAGCTCAGCTGGTTAGAGCACCTGCCTTTTAAGCAGGGTGTCCTGAGTTCAAGTCTCAGTGGGCCCTCCAATCTAGAACCCAGTAGGAATACTGCAACAAAAGAGCCTTAATTGGCTCTTTTTTGTTATGATGCTTGCATGGACTTAACGATTATTGATGAGCTGAAAGTAAAACTAGAACAAGAGCCCGATATTCACGCTATGTGGATTGTAGGTTCGGTTGCCGAAGGATACGCAGACGAACTGTCGGATGTGGATATTTGGCTGGACATTGACGATGGTACAGACAAAGGAGTATTTACATCAATTGAAAAACTCATAGCTAAAAAAGGCAAAATTGACGTTAACTTTTCGGAAGGAATTACGCCGCCATTCAGCCATGCCGTTTACCACTTAGCTGGCAGTAGTCCGCTTCATTTTATTGAAGTCACACTTCATTCTCATTCGCACAAGTTTGGGCAGTTTGATAGCTTACGCAAAATCAAAGTTATTTTTGACAAAGACGATACTACTAAGTTCGAAGACTTCGATGAGGTCGGCTACAACAAAATGTTAAGTGAACGTAAAACATTCCTTGTTGAAAAAATTGAAATAGGCAAGTTATCGGTAGAAAAAGAAATTATGCGTCAACAATTCCCCGATGCAATGCACAACTACCTATTTTGGCTAGTAGAACCAATTATTGAATTAGCCAGGATTAAATATTCACCTCTGAAAATTACTTACAACCTAAAACATGCTTCTCGTGACCTTCCAAAAGAAGTGGTCAAGGAGATCGAGTCATTATATCAAGTTGCCTCACTTGACGACCTACACAGTAAGATCGACCAAGTGGACTCTATGTTGAAAAAATATAAGTAGACTACTGTAATTTAGTTGCAATAGTTTGCACCTTGCTCCTCCATTCTACTTCACTAAAGCTTCGTAGAATTATATTTTGTAGAATGCCCTCCTTAGCCTCGTGCGACGGAGGGCTACTATATTTAAAGACCCGAAAGGGTCTTTTTGTTATATTTAATGGTATGAAGTTGAAGCGAGGGTGGCGCGCGACTAAAATGTGGCTGGTGGGCCTCCTGTTATTTGGTGTTTGCTTTGGTTTGTTTGTTGCCAAGTATGGCATCCGCATTAACTATTGGTGGGCAGCATCAGTGCCGTTACTAGTTCTGATTGTGCGTAAGCGTAAAGCTCCAGCTCTCATGGCGATTTTTGTAATCGGGGCACTGATAGGGATATTCAAAGGGCAGTTGTTCTATCAAAAGATGCTGGGATACGAGCAGCTGTACGGTTCGGTCGTTACGGTTAGTGGCCCAATTTCTGATGATATTGGTTACGACGAGAAAAAACAGACAGAGTTTCATATAAGTCCTGTGAATATTGATGGTAAAAGACTTCCCGGAAGGGTGCGTATTCGTGGCTTTGGTGCAAGTAACGTAGGTCGTGGCGACTTGGTATCGGTTACCGGGAAGTTGAATCGTACCTTAGGCAATAGTCGACAAGGCAGTGTCAGTTTTGCACAAATTGACGTCATTTCAAAAAACACAAGTTGGGTAGAAAAAATGCGTGGACGGTTTATTGCCAGTGTATATTCAACTCTTCCCGAACCGCAGGGTAGCCTTGGGCTCGGATACCTGATGGGAATAAGAGCAGCACTACCTGAAGATTTTGCACTTGCGCTTTCGGTCGTCGGTTTAACACACATAGTTGCGGTGAGTGGTTATAACTTAACTATTCTTGTGCAGTTTGTGAAGAAAATATTTGAAAAACATTCGGCATACCAAACGATCTTCTTTTCACTGCTTTTCATTGCTGGTTTTTTGGTTATTACCGGCTGGAGTCCAAGCATTATGCGCGCTAGTATTATAGCTTTCTTCAGCTTGCTGGCCTGGTATTATGGGCGAACTTTTAATCCACTGGTACTAATTTTAATGGGTGCGGCAATAACCGGTTTTATGAACCCGCTGTATATTTGGGGAGATGTTGGCTGGTATCTTTCATTTCTAGCTTTTGCGGGTGTGTTAATATTAGCGCCTCTTTTTATTCACACATATTTTAAAGGTGAAAAGCCATTTTTTCTTCTTACCATACTTTTTGAAACCTTGGCTGCTCAGGCGTTTGCATTGCCGTTCATTGCCGTAATTTTTGGCGAGGTATCACTGATATCACCACTAGCAAATGTTCTGGTGGTACCACTCATTCCGTTTGCAATGCTTATGATTTTTATTGTAGGTGTTGTTGGCATGGTATCACCGGTTCTTGCTTTGTGGCTAGCACTTCCTGTTAGAGCTCTCATGACCGTAACTGTGTGGGTAGTAGAGAAGCTTTCAACAATTCCGTGGGCTCGGACTTCAGTAAAGCTTCTGCCTTGGCAGGCGGTTTGTATATATGGTATTTTGGTCTGCTTCTTGTTGTGGATGTGGCTGAAGAGTCGGTCTGGCAGAAAGACTGCTACGGCAGAAGCTGAGGTTGTGGATTGGAATCTGTTATAATATGTATATTCCTTTGGAAAACAGTGAACGTTAATTGTAAATTGGAGCAGCGCGCCTTATGTCTGGACATAGTAAATGGTCAACCATTAAACGTCAAAAAGAAGCTACCGACGCTAAGCGCGGCGCGGCGTTTACTAAGTTAGGTAACCAAATAGCACTTTCTGCAAAGGGCGGGACGGACCCAAGCATGAATTCGGCTTTAGCGTTAGCCATAGAAAAAGCCAAGGCCGCTAACATGCCGCTTGCAAATATTCAGCGCGCAATTGACCGCGTGAAAGACAAAAGTGCTGTAGCGCTTGAAGAAGTAATGTACGAAGCATACGGCCCAGGCGGAATAGGCATAATTGTTGAAGCCGCAACCGACAACAAAAACCGTACATATCCAGAAGTCCGCACTGCACTAACAAAAAATGGTGGCACTATGGCTGATCCCGGCAGTGTGGCTTTTCAGTTTACGCGCAAAGGCGTAATTCGGGTGAAGGCGAGTGGTGAGGACGCACTACTTACAATTCTTGACTGTGGAGCTGAAGATGCCGTTGAAGAAGAAGGCGAGATGATTGTATATACTGTAGCGAACGAACTAGCCAAAGTTCGTCAGGCACTAAAAGATGCCGAGCTTGAAATTATTGATGCCGAACTGCAATATGTTCCGAATAACATAATTGAAATTAGCGATCCAGAAGTGGAACGCAAGATCATGAAGATTATGGACGCACTCGACGAGTTGGATGACGTCTCAAACGTTCATAGCAACTTCGACATAGCTTAATAAGCTTTATATCCTACAACTCCACGGTCTGTCATCCTGACCTGCCCGTCCTGCCTGGCCCTCTTTTCAGAAAGACAGGGTGCTCGGCCAGACAGGCGGGACTTGCCATGCCCCGATAAGTCATCCTCGGGGTTTCAGCACCGCACTAGTGTTTTATCAATGAAGCGAAAATATTTCTTGCATTTTTTACAACACTGTCATTAAATAAGCATATGCGTAAATTAACCACCAAGTTATTAGTGGGTGTACTTCTACTTATGCTGAGTGCTGTTGTTCCTCATTACGTGCTCGCTACCGAAACCACACAGGCGTTACCAAAAATTAATGAAATTTACCCAAATGCACCCGGCTATAGTGAGCTGGGTTTTGAATTTATTGAACTATATAATTCTGGTACGACTAATCTTGATCTTTCGGTATTTCAAATTAAGCTGAAAGACAAAGCCGGACAACTAGACCTAAGTGGTAGCCTGGCTGGTGGTGAATACAAATCTTTCATTACACCATTTGCTCTGACTAATGGCGGTGGTACTATTCAACTGCTTCAAATGCAGTCAGGCCAGATGGTGGTTATTGAAGAGATTGCATATGGTGCTGGTGCAGCAGAAGATCAATCGTGGTCATATTTCTTAGAAGGCTGGGAGCTAACTCCGGTTACCAGTAATAATGTGAATCAAAGATACGCACCAGAGCCAGTTGATTTATGTCCGTTAACTCCCGAGATGGACACAGAGTTACCGGTAGGTTACGAATTAAATATTGATGGCGACTGTGTAGAATCGGTGTTGTCACCAATTCAATGCGATAATTCAGTAAGAATCAACGAATTTGTTTCTGACCCAGTAGGTCTAGAGGCTGATGGCGGGGAATTTATTGAACTTTATAACCCTGGAACTGAGGACGCATATTTATTGGGTTGCCATGTGAAATCGAGCAAGTCTTCCGCTCAGCTTGCGGTATTTACCACAGAGGACATTATTCCGCCGGGTGGTTATTTTGTAATCTCTACTACCGACAAGCTTACAAATGCCAGCGGAAGCATTACTTTCAGTTCCGCAAGTAGTGACGATATTGTGAGTTATAGTAATGTTCACGAAGGGGAATCTTTTTCATACTTTGCGGATGGTTGGAAGATTACAGATTCACTTACACCAAATGCCGTAAATCAGTATCATTTAAAAGATGAAGAATTAGCTGATGTTTCGGCGGGGGCCGATACGGCAATCTTGGCACCGTGTCCGGCTGGTAAGTATCGTAACCCAGAAACTAATCGGTGCCGTACCATTGAATTAGCAGACGCCGAGCTGGCACCATGTGATGAAGGTGAAACACGTAACCCCGAAACAAACCGTTGTCGAAAAATTACACTCGCCACCGCCACACTTGCGGCATGTCCCGCTGGTCAGGAGCGCAACCCATCTACTAATCGTTGCCGTAAAATAGCCGGTACAAGTGATGATACAAAGCCGTGTGAAGACGGGTATGAGCGTAATCCAGAAACGAATCGTTGCCGGAAGTTGGCAACAGCCAAGGGTGTTGTTGCGGGGGCGGCAACAACGAGCCCAAGTACGTCTCGGCTAGATCTTAGAATAATCCTTGTTGTTCTAGCGCTCGCCGTGGGTTATGGAATCTATGAATATCGGACAGACATGACTAACCTGTACAAAAAAGTTTCAGCAAAAATTGCCAAGAAGTAAGTTGCGCGTCCGTAAGGTTTTTGTTTTTGAGCCCTTATTCCCGCTATACTAGTAGGCATGCAGAAAGAACAGCTCCAGGAATATCTTGAATTTGCCAAAAATATAGCACGTGAAGCTGGCCAAGTGATGCACCAATATTACCGGGCCGATCAAAAGGTTGAAGAAAAGTCTGACCATTCACCAGTTACCGTTGCCGATACAATCATTAACAGTATGCTGATTGAGCGTGTGAAGAATACTTTCCCAGACCACGGCGTTATGGGTGAGGAAGAAAGCTGGCAGGCAGAAAAGTCGCTTGTGTGGGTGTGTGATCCTATAGACAGCACAGTCTCATTTATTGTACATATTCCAACCTTTACCTTTGCGTTGGCACTTGTGGATAATGGTGTTCCTATGGTCGCGGTTGTATATAACCCCATGACTGACGAAATGTACTGGTCTATTAAGAATGAGGGTGCTTTTCGTAATAACTCAAAAATTGTGGTTTCAGACCGCGGGTGGGGCGAAGGTACGTTGCTACTTCGCAAAGCTTCTCCACTCCAAAGGAATATTTTAGATAGATCAGACGTTGCGACTGAGCTTTACTCTCAGGGCGTTCGGCTGATTGCCAACCACGGGGCTGTTTGGTCAGGTTGTTTAATTGCCGACGGTTCAGTTGATGGCTACTTATATGAGGGCGACGGCCCTCACGACGTAGCTGCGATTAAATTACTGGTTGAGGAAGCTGGTGGTAGAGTAACGGATCTTCTTGGTAATGAACAGCTATACAGTCAACCAATAGGCGGTTCGATTATTAGTAACGGCCATATTCATACCAATCTCATAGATTTAGTAGGCGAGCATGCGAATACTCGGAATTGATCCCGGTACCGGAATAGTTGGCTTCGGTGTTATTGACGCAGATGGCATGAAGAAAACAATGGTTGATGCAGGCGTGATCCGAACACCTGCACATCAACCACCCCACGAAAGATTACTAACTATATTTAATGAAATCACTGAGATTATAGCCTTGAATAAACCACAAGTGATGGTGGTTGAACAGCTCTTCTTCGCAAAGAACGTTACCACCGCTATGACTGTTTCGCAGGCTCGAGGCGTAATTTTACTAGCAGGTGAACAGGCCGGTTTAGCTATAGCAGAATTTACACCGCTTCAGATCAAACAGACTCTTACGGGCTACGGTAAGGCAGAAAAAAAGCAGGTGCAAGAAATGGTAAGAATTCAACTGAAATTAAAAGATGTTCCGCAACCTGACGACTGTGCGGACGCCCTCGCCGCAGCACTTACATACGCTCCGTAATCTGGTCCCGTCATTCCCAACTTGATTGGGAATCCAGTAAAAAAGCATTATTTAACTTTACTTAACATTACTTTTGCTGACAAAAGTAAAACAAAATCACCAACCAAAACAAAAAATGCGAAAGAACCCAGACGACCAAATACCGCGCCAGTTCAATGCAAGCAATCTCAAATATTTACTTTAGTTACGGATTCGAGATGAAGGAACTGGCTTGACTCGGCATTTGGACAACTGGCTTCATCGGTTTTTTGTGTGGTCGGAAGGAAAGCAGACTGGATTAGTCAGTCAGAAAACCCCAGTAACCAACAATCAAACAACAACTTACTTGCATTATTGTAAAAAGTATTGACAAGCATAAGCTTTTCTGCTATTATGAAACAGTAATCAACAAAACACAAACACGAAAGGAACGAGCATCATGCCCGAACATCTTAAAAGCGCCCCAGAAAGTAAAGAATTTCAAAGTTATCTGAAGAGTTTTGTAAAACAGAAAGAACAACTTCACCGCAAAAAAGTTTTGCGAGAGGCGATGACCACACTGGCCTTAATGATTGCTGGTTAAATATATGAACTCAGTTGTTGTACTGATCAGTCTACGCATGGCGATGACTTCAGCAGTGGTATACTTAAGGAATGATCGCCACACTGCGCGGGAAAATAACCCAAAAAAATAACGGTATCATCATTGAATGTGGTGGGGTTGGCTACGGCGTGTTTGTTACCCTGGCGGACTTCAGCGCTTTACCGATAAACTCAGACGCACTTCTTTTCATTCACGAACATATTAAAGAAGATGCTCATAACCTATTTGGTTTCACGAAGGAAGATACAAAAAAACTGTTCGAACAACTCTTGGGTGTTAAAAATGTTGGCCCGAAAGTCGCTTTAGCAGTTTTAGATACTGGAACTACCGAGGCAGTTCGCCTGGCCATTGCCGCTGGTGATGTAAAGTTCCTGCAGTCTGCAAAAGGTGTCGGCAAGCGTGCCGCAGAACAAATTGTTGTGGAACTACGCGATAAAGTTGGTACACCTGTTGGTGAAGGAGCAGAAAATCTTGTACATCGTTCTGGTGTAAATCAAAATGATGAAGCTCTCCAAGCTCTTGTTTCTCTGGGTTATACCGAGGGCGATGCGCAACATGCACTTCAAGGTATAGATGCAGAACTTTCTGTTGAAGAGCGTATAAAACAAGCATTGTTAGGTGGTAGATAATGGCGATTGATCGGATTGTAAATACAACTGTAGATGAAGTGGATCAAGTTGAGGCTCAGCTTGAAAATACGCTGCGTCCTA
Source organism: Candidatus Saccharimonadota bacterium (assembly GCA_036848695.1). GTDB lineage: Bacteria > Patescibacteriota > Saccharimonadia > Saccharimonadales > UBA7683 > JACKGS01. Next base: position 1,097 of record DAIUJM010000030.1, on the reverse strand, counting down.
AAGATTTTGCAAACTACATTGGCCAGGAAAGGCTCAAGAAGAACTTGAAGCTAGCGATTGATGCAGCAAAAAAGCGCGGCGAACCAGTTGACCACGTGCTTCTTTACGGGCCTCCAGGGCTTGGCAAAACTACTATGGCTTCTGTGATTGCCCATGAAATGGGTGCTCAAATTAGAATCACATCAGGCCCGGCGATTTCTCGTGCGGCTGATTTGGCAAGTTTGTTGACTAGTCTTCAAGATGGGGACATCTTGTTTATAGATGAAATTCACCGCCTCAGCACTAGTATTGAAGAAGTACTCTACTCTGCTATGGAAGATTTCAAGCTCGACATTATGCTTGGTAAGGGTCCAACAGCCAAGAGTCTAAGACTCGACTTGCCAAAGTTTACAATTATCGGCGCTACAACACGTTTGGGAGATTTGGCGGCGCCGCTCAGAGATCGCTTTGGCATTATGCACCGACTAGAATTTTACACACCGAAAGAGATTGCCGAGATTATTCACCGCTCGGCTGAAATTCTTGATGTTCATATTGAGCCTGAGGCTACCGAGAAACTAGCGGCTCGGGCACGACTAACGCCGCGTATCGCAAATCGATTGCTCAAACGAACCCGCGATTATGCCGATATAAACGGTGATGGCATTATTGATGGCGTAGTGGCTAGCGGTGCTTTAGAATTGCTTGAAGTTGATCACGTCGGTCTTGACCCGGCTGATCGTCGTTTACTAGCTACCATTATAGAAAATCACGGTGGCGGACCCGTTGGTGTTGAAACGTTGGCGGCAATTACTGGTGATGAGCGTTCAACCATTGAAGACTTTTTTGAACCGTACCTGTTACAGATAGGATTTTTAGAGAGAACACCTAGGGGACGCAAAGTTACACACAGGGCGTATAAGCATCTTGGAAAAGATCCTCAAGCGCCGAGCGAGCAAGAAAGGCTGGTATAATTACAGGTATGAACGAAAACGAAATCCCCACAAATAACCCAGAAAATACTCAGTCGCCTGTTCCACAGCCACCGGTCGCTAAGCCTGCGGATTCTGGTGTCACACCGAACTTCCGCGGACGTCAGAGTGGAGAGACGCAAAATC
>DAIUJM010000029.1:0-9268 GCA_036848695.1 Candidatus Saccharimonadota bacterium | reverse complement strand
AGGACACCGGGTTTTGGTCCCGGCAGCAGGGGTTCGATTCCCTTCTCCCCAGCCAGGCATTAGCGTAATACAAAAGAGACTATTTAAGTCTCTTTTTGTTATGATAAACGCATGGATATTACAAATAAGTCTACGATAGAAAGTTGGTCTGAATTTTCCGATGATGATCTTAAAAATTTTAGTGATTATGGTGACTCTGCTCGACGTGACTTAATTGACCCTGCTATTTTTAAAATTGCGAGTAATGTTACCGATAAACAGGTTTTAGATGCAGGCTGTGGTAATGGCTATCTAGCCCGTAAACTTGCCCGTCAGGGTGCAGTTGTAACTGGACTAGAACCAGCCGAAGCTTTGTATAGCTACTGTTTAGAGAAAGAGAAATCTGATAAGTTAGGCATCACATACATTCAAAGTAGCTTAGAAGAACTTAATAGTACCGATAAGTTCGATCAAGTCTTCGTAATTAATGTTCTGATGGATGTTCCTGACTACTTTGAGTCATTAAAAAAATGTGTTTCTGCTCTCAAAGCTGGAGGTGAATTGATTATTTCTATTCTTCACCCGGCTTTTCCTGGATTTGAAAACGACTGGAACGAACTAGGTCATGTTGAAATAGAAGAATATTTTGAACCTAAACCAATCAAGCAAAAATATGGACACATCTTCCATAGACCGATATCAACATACGTGAACGGTATTATTAATCTGGGCTGTGTGATTGAAGAAATTCTTGAACCTAGACTTACAAATAGTACACAAGAATCAAGAAACAAGCATGTCCCCCAGTTTCTTATCATCAAAGCCCGTAAAAACTAAACGTAATTCTTCCTGAAACACGTCCACTATCCCCAGCCATATTGACATTTCCATAATTTGTGCTATTATTATATACATGCATAATTTACGCATACAATCTGATACAGTTATTCACCCCACTGTGGGGCTAGTTTCACGTATGCAAAACAACTTTTTTGGATCATTTATTCTGGCGGACGCTCCGCGCACGTATTAAACGACCCTAAATAAGTACAAGAGCGACCGCCATCAAGCGGTCGTTTTTGTTATTAAGTTTAATAAATATAAGGAATCTTATGGAAGAATTAAATAAAAGAGAGATAGGCATGCGATTAAATTATGCCGAAACGACAATAGGACTTGGCAGACGAGCAGTAAAAGCATTGCAAGAAGACGAGCCAGTTGATCTTGAAGCTATTGAAGCTGAAAGGGTACGCATACTTGGCGCAAGGCTTAAGCGCAACGCTCTACGCGCACAATTATTACGCGCAAAACAAGTTGAATTAATGCGAGGACACAACTGGGTGGCAACAGGATCAGGAGATTCATTATGAAAATGTATATAAAGCCATTGGCTCAAAATGAAATTGAAAGTTACCTTTCGTTACCTGATCTGACGCTTAAAGGTAATGATCACGCTATTAGATTACTCTACGAAAAAGTTAAAGAGAAACTTGAGATTGCTCATCCCAAGAGCAAGGTTGTGGTGTATCGAAATGATCCAATTGTTTCGATTGAAGATAATTACGACAATCTGTTGATCCCGCAAGATAATATTAGCCGTTCTTCGGTATATACACACTATGTTGACGAAGAACATCTTTTAAGAACGCACATTTCATCAACCATACCTGTAGCGCTAAGGGACCTCGCTCAGAAAGTTAGCGACTGGGAAGATGTTATAATTCTTGCCCCCGGCTTAGTTTACAGGCGTGATGTTGCGGACAAAAAGCATGTTGGACAGATTCATATGTTGGATGTTTGGAGAGTTGTTAAAACCAGTGCTCGGCCAACAGTTACAAAAGATACTTTACTTCAAGCTGTAAAAGAAATTGCAGATACCGCAGCACCCGGATGGAAGTTAAGAATCGAAGACTCCCCACATCCATACACAAACGGTGGCATTGAAGTGAACGCAGTTAACGATACTGACGGACGTGATATCGAGATTCTAGAATGTGGCCTTATAAAAGAGCGTGTTCTAGAAATTGCAGGGCTAGATACAAAAGAGTACTCAGGCTGGGCGCTCGGAATGGGGCTAGATAGGCTTGTAATGACATTGAAAGATTTACCGGATATAAGATATCTGCGCTCAACTAACCCTAAAATTGCCGAACAGATGAAGAATCTCGGTGCGTACAAAAGCGTCTCTAATCAACCTGCTATAACACGTGACATGTCGTATTCGGTGCCTGAGGAGTATGCAGAAGAAGATATCAGCCAAGATATTATGTCGGCTATGGGTGATGAAATTGATGCACTGGAAGAAGTCGAGATACTGAGCGAAACATCGTACGATGCCCTACCTGAAATGGCTCGTCATAATCTTGGAATTCAAAGGGATCAAAAAAATGTTCTTGTGCGGGTAACCCTTCGTCACCTAAACAAAACTCTCACCAAGAATGAGGCGAATGATATATATGATCTCATTTACAGAAACGTGAATAAGGGCACGGCGGGATATATTTAAGCAAACGTATTTTCTGTAATGCGTTTCACGCTTAGGTTGTTAAAATTTTCCTGAAACGCACCCACTAGCCCCAGTCATGCAAGGAGCTGAGTCATCGACTCAGTTTTTTGTATATTTGAGAGTTGGGATTTGACTCGTAAACGTAGTGTGGGCATTACTTCAAATTCCGAACTTGCCTCGAAATAATGCTTACGTAATGTAATAATAGAATCATGAGCAGTCCCATCTCTATTTCGCTTCCGCTATTGCAGACTATAAAAACCTACCAGACTAAGTGGCTTAGAAGTGATATCATTGCCGGCGTTACAGTTGCGGCCGTTGCAGTACCACAAGCTATGGCGTACGCACAATTAGCCGGACTTCCCCTTGTTGCCGGGCTATATGCTGCATTAATTGCCATGCTACTTTTTGCTCTTTTTACCACCTCTAGGTTTGCAATTGTTGGCCCCGATGCCGCAATGGCCGCCCTGACCGGAGCAGCCGTTATACCTGTTGCCGGTGGAGATCCTGCCAGATATTATTCGCTTGTGTCGGTTCTGGCTGTTCTTATTGGCATTATCTGCATATTTGCTTTATTTGCACGACTTGGTGTGATTGCTGAATTTATTTCTAGACCAATACTATTAGGATATATGGGTGGTTTGGCCTTAGCAGTCATTGCTTCCCAGGTTCCGAAATTGTTTGGGATTACCATTCCTCCTGAGGGTAACTTTTTTACAACCATATGGTACATTCTTACAAATCTTTCTCAGGCAAATTGGCCGACTATGCTCTTTAGTACCACTGTTCTTGCGGGTGCCATACTTATTCAGCGTTATGCGAAGAAAATACCGATGAGTCTGGTGGTATTGGTTGGTGCAATAGCAGTATCATTTATATTGTCACTTGAAGACTTTGGGATTAATGTCGTAGGGGCTGTTCCTACTGGTTTACCACTGCCTGTTCTTCCTAGTTTAAGAATCTTAGATCTTCAAAGTCTGGTAATACCCGCGCTCATGATTGCCCTAGTAAGTTATGCGAATACTATAGCTACAGAACGGTCGTTTGCCTTGCATCAAAAGGAAGACTTAGAAACGCCGCAAGAATTTTTTGGGCTTGGAGTAGCAAATATTGGTTCAGGAATATTTGGCGGACTTCCTGTAGCAGCAAGTGGCGCAAGAACTGCGGTAAATCATACTAGTAAAGCCGTTACGCAAGTTGCACAACTCTTCGGCGCAATAACAATTGCTATTGTTTTGCTATTTTTAGCACCGTTGCTCGGGTATCTTCCGCAGTCAGCATTAGCAGTGATAGTAATACTGGCTGTGAAGGGTTTGTTTAACTACAAAGAGTTTAAATCTATATGGCACGCTTGGCATACTGAAGCTTTGTTAGCAATTGTGACGCTCATCGGCGTTACAGTTCTAGGAATTTTCCAGGGTTTGTTGCTGGCAATTTTGCTGGCTATTATTAATCTAGTAAGAAAAACCACTATACCTAAATATGCTGTTCTGGGCATAGCCGAGAATGGTGCAGTTAGAGATATGAGTAGGCCGCCAAAAACCCATGGTTTGCCCGGAATGATTATTTTTCGGTTTGATGCACCACTGATTTTCATCAACGCTAGCTACTTTCGAGATACCGTTAACGAGCTAATCGATTCAGCTTCTGATCCAGTGGTTTGGTTTTTGTGGGATGCAGAAACAATTACCGAGGTTGATTCAACAGCGGGCCAGATGCTAGTAGTTCTGATGCGTAGTTTAAAAGCTAGAGGCATCACATTTGCTATTGCTCGTATGAAGGGACCAATTCGCCAAACCGTTGGTAAAAGTCGCCGGCTTTCCCGCGCAATATCTGCTACCCCACACTTCACCAGCATGGGCTTGGCAATTGAAGCTTTCCGTGAATCTCAGGAAAAGTTAAAAGACGAAGAGGACGCGAAATAACAAGCTCTGCAGACCTGTATTATTAAAAGTCGCTACAACTACTAAGTGTGAAAATCTTTCCCAGTTATATTAAGATCAATGAAAGCTGTAATGCTAATAACTGGTGCAATCAGTTGTATCGGCATATTGTGAGTTGAGCCGGAAATGGAGGGCCGAATAAGAGAAGGTTTGCGACTATCCTGCTATCCCGAATTAACTGCTAACATATTTAATGGTGGCTTCTAACTCTCTGGGTGTTGGATCGCTGTTAAGAACCTCGATCGAGGTTCCTGTAAGTTTTTTCTTGAACAGTTCACACGTCTTTTTTCGTCCGTCGACATCAGCTCGACCGAAATCTAAACTTCTCCCACGGACTAGTATTTGCTTTATCTGTCCATCTTGATCAGCTGCTAGCATTGTCGATCCGTAGTCTGCTGCTCTTATCTGCACATTTTTTAGATCAATATCACGTTGTTCTAGTAACTTAGAGACTAATCCTGAAAATGCATAGTGACGTAAACTTGTTATATACCCGTCCATATCTAGGCCATGAACCCCAATAGTCGTTCCCATTAATAGCACATCATCAAATTCTTGATCCTGCTGTTCAACGCCAGTAATAGTGAATCTTCCGAATTTACCGCGTAGTCGATCTCTTGTGTTCCAATGCTGTACTTCAGTGTTGTCTTTATGTTTACTTACAAATCCCTCAGGAAGAAATATGCCACTTAACTCATCGGAAAAGAATGTGATTGCATCTGGAGATACTTCTCGGATTAAATCCTCTGGTCTACATCTTAGTGCAGATATTGGGCTTGCCATGCTTAGATCTTCCTATCATGTTAAATTTGTACATATTCTAACCAATATTTTGTAATACATCAAATTACTTATATAGTCGGCAGTTTCCTAAAGCACGTCCACTAGCCCCGTAAAAGCAAAAGAATAGCGGAAGGTTGCTCGGCAAGTGTCTTTGTACATTGATTCAAAACAAAACGCTGATGCTTGATTGCTGCGAGTTACACTGTATATTTAATAACAGTAAGCAAGGAAATGAATATGCCAGAAGTACAAACAGCACATACAGAGCGATGGGATCACGACAAGGCTGAAGCCATGGCGTACCTATTGGTGACACGGACAGAATTTCCGGATTTGATGGATTCTCAGGAAGAAGCCATAGCCAAACTTCGAGAAAAGCGTCATAGGATATTAGAAAAATCAACACAACGATGCGCTGATATAGAATTAGAAGAGTTTAGAGACGAGAGAACGTTTCCTCTTCGGCAGTTTGCTGTAGCAACAAGAGCTGCGTTGGAAGAAGCCGAAGTCGAGATAGAGCTGATAGAGACTCATGATAAACACGTAGAAACATCTATACGTGCTTCAAACGAGCTGCTGGAAGAATATTCACGATTTTACGACACTGACCCACAAAGATTTGCAGCAATGGCGGGAGAAGAGTTTGGTGGACACATTCAAAAAGTGGATGATCACAAGCGGTTCATAAAGTTCACCGATGAGGGATTACTATTACTTAGGGACACGATGCATATGACTGACTTATATGGTAAGAAGATTGAAACTGGTGATCAGCCAAAAGTTGAGTGGGCGGTCGTAGATGTTACTCGTGACAACTTTAAGATCGTGCTGCAGAGTATGTTTGGAAAAGACTCAGAAGAAGTAAGCCAACTGATGGAAGAGTATAAGGCTTTGAATGATGCGTCATACGACACGTATACACCCAAAGCGATGGTAGTGGCATATTGTGAGTTGAGCCGCAAATGGCACCAATTTATTGCTGACTCCAAAGCTGCAAAAGAAGCAGAACTTGAAGCTCTATTAAGTTCCCAGGGTTCTACGGACACGAGCCAATAGTCGGAATAGAAATTTGTTACAATTCGCTACTCAGCTATCATTGCTGAGGCTGTTTACTGCCCAACTTTTTGAATGTAGATCTGTGTAGCTGGTACGTCTGGCTCTCCAAACGGCTGTGAATGAATTACAGTTAAGGTGTTCGAGGCTGGGTCAAATTTTACGTTAACAACTTCTGTTGGTGACCCATTGTGCGCTACTCTGAATTCATCACCCGCATTAATAGGAATTTTAACTTCTGAGGTTCCAAACCCCTCTTCACTGGAAATACCTGGAACTGCTATAGATCTGGGACTACCAAGATTGGTCGCTAAGGATGGGTCTATATTTTCTGCTAAGTATTCTGGAACACGTACATCAATGAATGCGTCAGTTGGTTGCGCCACGCCGACTGCGCCAGCTTCCGTAGGGGCAATTGATGAATCGATGTCATACTTTGAATCAAAAGTACGTACCTTCTCTTCTCTATTATCTTTAGCCTGTAGCTCAGCTGCTCGTTTTTCTGCCTTCTCGTTAGCGGCTTGTTCAATTCGATCTTGGTTCCAATTTTGAGCACTTTCCACGACCGGTGGAACCGCGAATCTGAGCATAAGTGCCAAACCGGCCGCACCTGCTAGTCTGGAAATACGTTTACGACGTTTTTCCCCCGCAAGGCTTTTCTTATGCTCTTTACTAGCCTGCAGTTCGTTAAATCGGTTTTCAGAATCTAAGCCTATTGCGGCAACAATCTCTCCTATTTCTCGTAGATCTGTAGCTTCATCAAGAGGCTCCAATACTGAGCCGTCGCGGTATATTGCCCCTCGATTGGACATTATTGTTACTACTCGTGCTTCAATAGTATCTGTGGTTACAAGGTAAATTGGATGGGCGTCTTGGTCCTGCTTACTGCATTGTTGCCTTAAGCTAAATCCAGGCATTACGCCACGTTGTTCCAAGGTGTCCTCTAAGATACCTTTTTTGACGGGAAAATGTTCGTTACCTAGTGAAACGCGGTAGCTAACTTTGTTTCCCTTGGCATCAATTTCATCAACGATCGTAGAGTGGTGTTCAAGAATTAGAGCTGCTGCTCTGCAAATCTGAAATTTCGCAAGTTCCGGTGAATTGAAAATACTATCTTTAGATTCAGGGGGTATACCCAAAATATCCGCACTAGCAATAAGCTCGGCTTCTTGCTGTTCTAAAGGATCTGGTCCTAGTGCCTGTGTACCACCCGTCTTTATAGTTTTTCCCATACTGCTCCTCTTACCTGCGGTCGGCGATTCTAATGATTGCTTTGTTCAATTAGTTATATTTACTATACCACAAAATTACAATAGTGTACAACGTAGTATGAGTTAAGATTTTCCAACGTTCTTTTGATAGTATATAGCAATGGATGTATCAAATATTGAACGGCACTTTGCTGATCTGCAGATTATTTGGGATGAACTCAGAAGAGATGATAAGTTGCCCGAGCAAGCTGATGTAATCGTAGTTGGCGGTTGTTTAGACCTTGGCCTAGCCGAAAGAGCTGCAGAACTGTATGGTTTTGGGATTTCAAAAAAGATTATTTGTTCTGGATATGCTCTACCGGGTATGAAGCTGAGTGAAGCTCGCATGTTGGCTGATCACTGTATAGAGCTAGGTGTACCTTCAGACCAACTGGTTCTAGATGAAGACGCACAAAACACAGGACAAAATATTACCCATAGTGCCTTGCTTGTCGGTAGAGTTGATTCCGCCGTGTTGATTCACAAACCTTATATGACACGCAGGTTTTTTGCCACCGCGAAGGCACAGTGGCCAGAGCCGCAACCTAACTTTTATGTTACTCACGAGCATATAACATTTCGTGATTACCTTAATAAGCGAGATGCGTGTGATACGGTACGTACAATGCTCGGCGACTTTAAGCGAATGGATGAATATGTTGAAAAAGGATTTCAGATACCACAAAGCATATCTCAAAAAGCCAAGCACGCCTACAAAAAACTAGTGGATGCTGGTTTCGACGTACGTTAGGAATACGATAATTTTCTAGGTAGAAATTTGGAAGATTGTGCCGACGGTGTAGGTTACTATCATTACGAACTGCTCCTATGATTTTTTCGATTGTTGCGTGGAATTACTCATTCTATGCATCTATTAGATTGCATAAAACATGCGAGTATTATATAATATGTATATCGTTCTTACGAATTGATCTGTTAGGGCAGTCACCCTAAGTACATTAAAGGAGAGTGGCATATGCCTCTCATCAATATCACCACTTCGGCAAAGTTCCATCCATACGCCGGTACTTCCAGGCAAGATCCGAATCGGGAAATGATCATCAAGCTTGCAATGGCGTTGCCACGCCTCATGGTCAACAACCTCCCTGACCTGCGCCTGGATCCAACTACAATGGAACTGGCTGTGCAGGTAACACTGCAGAAGTTCCATCCACGCAGCGTGCATACGCCTGATGTGTGGATCAAGGTTCAGTTCAGCGAAGATGGACTGACCGAGAAGCAGAGAAAAAAGGTTGCCAAGAAGTTCAAAAAAATCTTGGCAGTCTGGTTCAATGAACAAGGCTTGGATATGCCGGATGGTTTCGCAGTCGATCTACTTTGGGGCCCTACCCATGGGTTCCTAGTAGCAGACGGCTTGACCGTCGAGTGGTGATTTACCCCCTGGGGGAGCAGCGCAGTAATGCGACGCTTCCTCGGGGGAAATCACTTTTATGCTCTTTTGTTAAGGAGCTTTTTTATATTTTGTTGACTCATTAGATTACATAACAGTAACTTAAATGTTATAATATTTTCTGGAATAATCACTATATATCTATGTGATAACATAGTTGTAAGTTATGGTTAAATTTTATCTTGCTTGGTTGTGTACAGGCAGTGGTTCGCTTACATGTTTACCTGGTATTGGCGAAATCACAATTGTGCTATCATTTCTTTTCGGTGGACTTTATTTTATCGGGACCATACTGGTAGTTGTTCGGATTATTAAATATTTTGCTACTTACAGAACATTGGTT
>DAIUJM010000028.1:0-9295 GCA_036848695.1 Candidatus Saccharimonadota bacterium | reverse complement strand
AGAAATCAAACAAGATTCTGAAAAGATCATGCAAGCAGCACAACCTGATGCAGTAGCTTCAGGTCAACACGTACAAGCTCCGCAGGCATTACCTCATAACGAAAACGTTGTTCAGGGTGCATTCACTCCACCACAGCAACAGCCAAATCAATACGATCAAAACCAGCAGCCACCTATGGCCGCCTGAGGAAGACGTAAGAATCAAGACGCAGATAGTATGACGGGGGACAAGAGGAATTACGATTTCCTCAGCTGTGTCATTCCATACTGCGCTAAAATGACTCTGGTTACAGCTTAGATCCGTAGCCGGTTAGAAACGCGTCGGCGGACATTGCGTTTTTTCCTGATGGTTTTAAGGCTTCAATAATCAAAGAGCCTTTGCTGGTGTAAACGCCAATTTTTTTATTTTCAGTTTTGTATACTTTGCCAATTGGGCCACTGGATTTGGCATCAACAGTTGCGTGTAGAATGACTACATCTTTACCTGCAAGATAGGTGCGTGATTTTGGCCACTGAATGAAAGCACGTATTTCTCGTTCAAGTTGATCTGCCGGTTTGTTGAAGTCTAAAATGCCATCTTCTTTGGTTAACTTTCTAGAATAGGTTGCACGGTCTGGGTGTGGCTGACTTCGTGGTTTTAGCGTGCCAGAAAGGTACGGTGGAATGTACTCCGCAAGTAGTTCGTTACTGAGGCGGATGAGCTGTCTAGTTAGTTCGTGCGCGTCGGTTGTAGGGGCGATGTGTAGAGTTTTTTGCGTTAGCAGTTTGCCGGTATCCATGCCAGCATCAATCAGCATTAGGCTAACTCCAGTTTTTTGTTGACCACTTAAAATTGAAAAAGTTATTGGATCGGCGCCACGCCACTCGGGTAATAGTGAAAAATGGCTATTAATAATGCCGAATTGAAAGTAGTCTATAACTGGCTGCGAAACAATAATGCCAAAATCAATTAATATACCTAATTTGCTCGTAAATTGATGTTTTGCAAGTAACTGCTCAAGCTCTTTTTTATTTGTAACGGTGTAAAGTGGAACCTTTAAAGATGTAACAGCCATTTCGCTAGCGGTGGTTGGCTTTGTTACAATCGCTTCGATGGCAAAGTTTTCTTCTAGTAGTCGAAGACTATCTGCCGCGACTGGTCCGCTCCCAAAAAAAACTACTGAAGGTTTTGCGTCACTCACTATTCACCCCACAAAATGGAATTATTTTTTATATCTTTTTCGTAATCGAGTGGTTCTAGACCACCTTCAGGCATTAGTCGGTAAAAGGCATCTTTCTTTTCTTTAATGTGATCAATAATTACCACGCCCTGAGTGTGGTCGATTTCGTGTTGCAAAATTCTGGCGAGGTAACCATGAGCGGTAACTCGGAATTCCTGTCCGTCAATATTGAGTGCTTTAACTTTGACACTTTGGTGACGGGGGATTTTGCCATAGACATCTGGTACGCTGAGGCATCCTTCAAAATCTTCTTCAATTGGTCCAAAGCTTTTTACGATTTCTGGATTAATAAATGCCGTAAAACTTTGATCTTCGGTATCTTCGAAATTATTTCGGACAATAAAAACTCGGTAAAGTTTATTCACCTGAATAGCGGCAAGTCCAACGGCGGCTTCGTGATCACGAGTGTTTTCCCAGTCAATCGTCGCGGCTTTCATATCGGCAATTAATTTTTTTACATCACTAGTTATTACGCCAATGCGAACAGATTTTTTGCGTAAATTTGGTTCGGGCAACGTTACAATGTTGTCTTTTGTCATGCTCATTTGAAAACCATTATAACAGATGTGTATCAACTAGAGTAGGTTAATGGGGTCGAGCGTAAAATGCCATCGAGCAGGTAGAGACTCTGCGATTTTTACAAGCACTGGGCGATGCGAGCAACTCACGATCAATTGTTGATAGTAGAGCTTGCCACGATGTTCGTGAAATGCCGGTGATGGACCCCGAACAAGAACCGAAGCGTGTACAGATTTAATGTTCTTCGCAAGTTGGGCGGCAGCAACTTCGGCAGCCTTGGCACTGGCATAGCCGGTAGTGAGCTGGAGTAAAAATGTATGCGGAGGCATGTGTTCGCTGCGCCGTTCTGCTAGTTCGTATTTATAAAAACCTGCATAATCTTGCGAACATGCAAACTTAATTGCAGGATTGTCGGGGTTGAGCGTTTGAATAATAACTCGACTGGCGTTTCCAGTTCGACCAGCACGTCCGATTACCTGTGTGGTTAGCTGGAACGATCTTTCACTGCTAGAGAAATCTGGAATAAAGAGCTCAGAGTCTGCCTGAACAATACCTACAGTATTAAGGTGTGGTAGATCTAGACCTTTGGTAATTCCCTGAGTGCCAATTATAATTTGAATCTTATTGTCATACAGTTCTTGATAGCGGTGGTGTAGTTGTTCTTTTAGTGGGGTGTCGCCGTCAAAGCGGGCAACTTCGGTCTCGGGAAAGAGTTTTCTTACCTCAGCTTCAATTCGTTTACTACCAAAGCCCTTAAAATCTATGTCTGTACTTTTGCACTCTGGGCAAGTCTGAGGCAAGTTTTCTGAGCGACCACAGGTATGACACCGAAGCTCGGCATGGTCGTGATGAAGTCGGAATGGAATGTGGCAGTTAGGGCACTCAGCAACCCAACCGCAGTTGCCACATAGGCTCATTCTGGCAGTACCACGGCGGTTGTGAAATAGTAAAATTTGTTCACTTTGCGCAATAGATTTATTCATAGCTTCGAGCAGTTTTTTACTGAACAATGGATGTGTTCCAAAAGCATCTCGTTCTCGCATATCTACAATTTCTACAGAGGTGTCTCTTTTGTTGGTAGGCGTGGTCATGGTTAGAATTGGCGTCTTGGTAGCCTTGGCCATAAAGTAATCTGCCACAAGTGGAGTTGCGCTACCGAGTACTAATTTTGCGCCAACCAGCTCGGCAAGTTTACGGGCAACGCGAAGCGCGGAATATTTTGGCTGCGAGTCTTGGCAGTAGCTTGGTTCGTGGCATTCATCAATTACAATAAGCCCGATATTCGCGAGTGGCGAAAATAGGCTTGAACGTGGCCCAACAATAACCCACGGTTCGGTTGTGTCCTTAAGACGCAGCCAATTTTTATGCCGATCTGCCTCAGTCAGACCAGAATGCATCACCATGACGTGGTCGTGTAATTGTTCGAATTCGGCAGCAAGTTGTGGGGTTAGAGAAATCTCTGGAACCAAAATTAGCACGCTCTCATTCTGTTTAAGCGAGAGTTTAGCGAGTTCTTGGTAAACCCTGGTTTTACCTGAGCCAGTAACACCGCGTAGTAGGTGTGTGATGGCTGTCGAGCTACCGATTGTAGCAACGGCCTCTTTTTGTTCGCTAGAAAGTTTATGTTCAGATGTTGACCGGGTAATTTTTTTAGGCACATCATTTTTTGGTCGCCGTTTTTTTTCAAGCCCTTTTGGGAGCATGGCTTGTAGTGTCACCGCGAGACGAGTGGCATAGTAATCACTCATCCATTCACCAAGACGAAGCAGATGAGCTGGTACGACTTCGTCAAAAATGGTTGTAATTGCTTTGGTTGCAAATGGTGGTTTCTTCGTCTGAGTAATTACTATTCCTTGTTTAGAGCGACTACCAAACGGAACCATCACAACTGAGCCAATTGGAATAGATTCGCTATGTTCGTAAGTAAGCAAATCTTCTTTACCACCAATTACCCCGATCGGACACACCAAGTAGTACATACTTAAAGTATCGGGTAACAGGTCGCAAGTATCAAGTGCCATACGTTCTGTAGTAGACTATAACTATGTATTTTGCATCTCGAGCAGACGCCGGTAAGCAATTAGCGAAGGAACTTTCAAAGTATCGCTTTGAAGATACCGTAGCTGTAGCTTTAACTGATGGTGGAGTTGTGGTGGGCGCGCAAATTGCCGCCGAGCTTCATTGTCCGCTCATGTTTTTGCTCATGAGAGATATCACCCTTCCTGGTGAAATCAGTGCCCTGGGCGTTGTAGATCAAAATGGTGGTTTTACCTATAACGATATGTTCTCAGCAGGTGAACTTGAAGGGATGACGAGTGAATTCCACGGCTTTATAGAACAAGAAAAGATGGCTAAGCATCACGACATCAACCATCTTCTCGGTGATGGCGGCTTGCTTGACCCGGCAATTATTCTAGATCGTAATGTCATATTGGTGGCAGATGGTTTAATAAGCGGCACTTCACTCTTGGCAGCCATGAGTTTTTTGAAGCCGATACGTTCTAAAAAAGTAATAATTGCCTCGGCATTTGCTTCTGTTTCGGCGGTGGATAAAATGCATTTATTGGGTGATGAACTACACGTGCTTTCAGTTTACGACGGCACGTTCGAACTCGACCATTATTTTGAAACAAACGATGTGCCTTCCCAAGACGATATTATTACAACCCTCAACAATGCAATCTTAAAATGGAAATAGTCCACATTGTCTAAAAGACAATGACAGGCGTGTTATAATTACTATGTAATGCTAGATACATTTATTACATCACGAGTGAGGCGGAAGATAATCATTGTGTACGCAAAGTACCCAGATTTTAAGACGCATGTTCGTGGCCTTGCAAAACTGATTCGTGAAGACCCGGGTAATATTCAGCGTGAGCTGAAAAAACTAGAAAAGATTGGTTTTTTGATTTCCGAAAAACGTGGCAACAGTAAGGTGTATCATACAAACAAACAGTTTATTTTATTCAAAGAACTTCAAAGCATTGTTTTAAAAACGCAGCGCGCCCAAAGTAAGTAGATAGTAGCAAATAGCAAATAGATCTCAGTTCTTAGTGTCGTTAAGATACTGTCATACTCGGCTCGACCTGACGGTCTGGCTTAGATTCTGGTTTTTCTAACGTAGGCTACGTAGGACGGACAGACTTTTTTACTAGAACTGGTGTAGCTTAGGGCTGAATTGCTTTATAAATTCAGTAACATTTGGAAATAGCTCTTCTTTCATTGCCTCATCTGGGCTGAAAAAGCGTAATTCCTGACATTCTTCGGATGGTGTAAAGTCTAAGCTTTCGAGTTCAATGCCGTAGATAACATTGGCAATCTGGGTTCCGTTGGCTTTTTGAGACGTAACAAAATAAATCGGATGGGGCGATGCCCGGGTTATGCTCAAGCCAGTTTCTTCACGTATCTCACGTTCTAGACAGGTCAAAGCGTCTTCGTTTGGTTCAATTCCACCGCCCAGTAGCTCCCATTTGCCACTATCTTCTTTAGTGAGTAAGAACTTTCCGTTCTCGTCTATCACTACCCCTTTAATACTAATTCGGTACATTTTTTTATCTATCATACAAAGAAGTATATCAGGGTTGTACATCGGCTACATCTGTAGTAGAATGTTTTGGTATGATTCAAGTAACTAGAAAAGACAACAAAGAAGGTATCGAAAACCTTATTCGCCGATTTAACCGCAAGGTTGCATCTGCTGGCGTTATTGCAACTGTGAAGAATAACGAATTTTTCACAAAACCAATGAGCAAGCGCGACCGTCGCGAAAAGGCAATTATTCGAAAAGCTCGCAAATCTGAAAAGATGAAGCGCATCCGTCTAGGACAGAAGTAATGCTCGAAGACCAACTCGCTAAAGACCTCAAGACATCAATGCTTGCGGGCGATTCTGCACGTACCGAAACTTTGAAGATGCTCAAAAGCGCATTGCTTTATAAAGCCGTTGAGCTAGGAGTAAGAGATTCAGGCCTGAGCGAAGAGCAGGTAATTGATGTGCTTTCAAAAGAATCAAAAAAGCGTGCTGAAGTGGCTACTATGTACGAAAAAGCAGGCCGGGTAGAACAGGCTGCAGCTGAAAAATTTGAACAAGAAATAATTTCCCAGTATCTGCCAAAACAGGCCTCCGATGAAGAAATTATTACCGCTATTGACCTGGCTATTGCAAAAATGGGTGATGTTTCTATGCAACAAATGGGTCAGGTGATTGGAGCGGTAAAAGCCCAACTTGGACAAACTGCCGACGGTTCTCGGGTTGCAACTCTAGTGAAAGAAAAGTTATCATAAAGGCATGATAATATTCTTTGGCCCAGCTGGTGCTGGTAAAAGCGTACAGGGTCAGATTCTAGCGGCAAGATTTGGGTGGCGCTGGCTTTCAGCCGGGCAGCTGCTTCGAGATACCAAAGATCCAGAACTTCTAGAAGAAATGCGTAGCGGCGGTCTTGCTGGCGTTGAAAAAGTGAACGACATAATGGGTGAGGCGCTTCGTCGTGCTAAAGAAATCGATAAAGTAATTCTTGACGGTTTCCCACGCCAACTTGAACAGGCTGAGTGGTTGATTGCACAGTTGCCTGAACATAACCGAGATATCGACCTAGTTGCGGTGCTTGAAGTGCCACGCTCAGAAATAGAAAAACGCCTCAAGCTAAGGGGCAGAATTGATGATACCCCAGAAGCAATTGAAGAGCGACTCAACATTTATAGAAAAGAAATATACCCAATACTAACGTACTTTACCAACAATAAAGTGAAGATCACTCATATTGAAGGCACTGGTACGGTTGGTCAGGTTCACGACCGTGTGGTTGCCGAACTTGAAACGCTTGGACTCACAACATAGGCCCAGCCAAGCGGTACGCTATAATAAATTGAAGAACGAAGTATAAAACCCATGTTTACAAAAGTGAAATCAGAACAAGAAATTAATGACATGCGCATATCTGGCCAGATGCTTGCCAGTGTTTTGCAGTTTTTGAAACCACGTGTTCAGGTTGGAATAACTACTAAACAGCTTGCAGATGAAGCCGCTCGTGAACTGAAAAAACTTGGCGGTAAACCAGCATTTTTAGGCTACGGTGGTTTCCCAGACGTTATCTGTATATCTATTAATGAAGAAGTGGTCCACGGTATACCAGGAAGAGAAGTTATTGCAGATGGCGACCTAGTAAGTCTCGATTTTGGAGTCAACTATAACGGTATGATCACAGATGCAGCAATCACTGTTGTGGCTGGAGAGACGAGTGGCACAAAACGGAGGCTACTTAAAGGAACCGAAGAAGCTCTGCTAGCAGGTATTTCTGTTGTAAAAGACGGCGTCAGAACGGGTGATATTGGTGCAGCGGTAGAAAAAGTCATGATTCAGTATGGCTTTGGCATCGTGCGGGACTTAGTTGGTCACGGAGTTGGTCATGAGGTTCACGAAGAGCCCGATGTGCCAAATTACGGGATTGCCGGAACTGGAAAAAAGCTGGCAAAGGGCATGACGATCGCCATTGAGCCAATGAGCACACTCGGCTCAGAACGGGTTGTTATGGATTCTGATGGCTGGACCATTAAAACCTACGACAATTCTTTAAGTGCTCATTTCGAACACACAATTCTCATACTAGAAGATTCTGCTGAAATTCTTACCCTAAAATAACCACTCACAACAGTTGGTAGTAATTGACAAATAATACTACTTATGCTAAAGTTTGTTTATGACAAAAGAACAAACACCACACGAAAATGTATCAAAAATTAATCCTGAAACAACGCAAGAAATTGCATATGCAGCCGGAGTTGATATGGCTTGGTCTGCTAATCAAATGCGTGATCATGAAATAAAGCTTGAAGGTGAGATAGACGAAAATGAGAAAACAGTTCTACAGTGGGAAGACGCAAATATTGCCAGCGAAGATCTTGCTGATGCAGCAGGAATGGCATTCGGCCCAAATAAAGAAGGTGACCCAACAGTTGATCGATCATATGACAGTGTAGATTTAAGTGAATTTAACGACGAAGATCTACCGTTAGAAGAAGTAAAGTAAGTTGTTGGGCTAATCGACAGTTCCTGTTTTGCTGTAGTGAAACATTAGTGTGTAGCATGTTGCGAAAAACAAGGCACAAGCGGTATACTTGGTGCTATGCAAGAACATCAACAAGCCGCGGTGGGCATTGATATAGGCACCACAACAGTTCGGTGTGTCATTGGCCTAGTTAAACCAGAAGATCAAACAGTTAGTTTGATAGGGGTGGGCGAAGCTCATAATAGTGGATTCAGAAAAGGCTCGGTCGTCAATATTACGGAGACTGCGAATGCCTTAGACCAAGCGATCGCTAACGCCGAGCGTATGGCCGGTGTGCAAATTAGTAGCGCAACCGTCAATATTAACGGTACGCACATTAAGGGTGTTGATTCAAAGGGTGTCGTGGCAATTTCTGGTAGCGAAATTACAGAAGAAGATCTATTCCGTGCTGAAGATGCTGCAACCGTTTTACAATTACCGCAGCATCACGAAATTTTAAGTGTATTTCCACGCAGTTACACTGTAGATGGCCAGAGTAATATTAAAGATCCACTTGGCATGAGCGGTACTCGGCTAGAAGTAGATGCCCACGTGGTGACAATTTCGGCACCAGCACTCAAAAACCTAGAAAAGGTTGTTGAGACAACACAAACTCGTATTAACAGAGTTAGTGTTTCTAGCCTCGGTGCAGCCCAGGCGACTATTGCGCGTGAGCAGCGCGAAAATGGGGTTGCAGTGCTTGATATTGGCGCAGCCACAACAAACATGATTGTAATTGAAGATGGTGATGTGCAGCAGGTTAGTGTTATTCCAATTGGTGGCACACATATAACTAACGATCTAGCTATTGGTCTTCGAACAGATCTAAAAGTGGCAGAAGCAGTAAAGAGAAACTATAAGTACCTTTCGCAGCTAAGCAAAACACGACCAAAACACGTTAAGGTGGTAGTTGCTGGCAAGGAACACATATTCCCGACAAAAGACATAGAACTTGTTATTACAGCACGACTCGCGGAATTATTTGAATCTGTCGACAAAGAACTTACCAAGATTCAGCGTTCCAAAAAACTTCCTGGAGGGGCGACGCTTACGGGAGGTACGGCACAGCTTCCTGGTATTGATGAAATTGCCCGTGAAGAGTTGGCACTTTCAGCGCGAGTTGCGGTTCCTCAGGGTATTGGAGGCTTGAAAGAAAAAGTTGCCCGTCCAGAATATTCGGCCGCAGTTGGCTTGATGATGCTTGATGTACATAAAGACGAAGAGGCGGCATATGGTGGCAAGGGAATTGGTGGTCGACTTCAACACGGCGCTGATCAGGCAAAATCTTTCTTAAAGCAAATTACAAGTCGTTTCGGTTTTTGAACTGGTGAGTAGTGGATACTTTCTTCCCTTTGTCATTCTCAGCTTGACCCGCCTGTCTGGCCGATAGGACGGGCAGGCTGAGAATCTAGTAATTAACTATGTGCATCAGAACATACAACTTCCTCATCACTTTTGTCAGCAAAAGTGATACAAAACTGCCACCTAGGTCCAAAAAGCACGACGGTCG
>DAIUJM010000027.1:0-9656 GCA_036848695.1 Candidatus Saccharimonadota bacterium | reverse complement strand
TGGCTGGGGAGAAGGGAATCGAACCCCTGCTGCCGGGACCAAAACCCGGTGTCCTACCGCTAGACGACTCCCCACCGTCAAATCTCGATCTTTAGTTCGCTACGGGGCAAGCTCCATATCTTCACCTTGCAATCGGATTTTCCTCTCAACAGTTTAAACAGCATGCCGCTTGATTTAATCTGTTGGATGCACTTGGTGCAGGTGATATTGTATCTGTTTTGATGGTATAATTCAACATTTGGCATCGGCTGAATGGATCCCCAGTCAAGCTGAGGATGACAGAACGGGGGTTTTGGGTGAAACATCGTAGGGTATGTAGATCTCTCCACTTCGGTCGAGATGACAGAGGGAGGTCTAGATGACAAGAGGTGGTATACTGGCTGGACATGACTATGCAAAAAATTGAAGAAGTGAAGCTTTCTAAAATCGTTTATGGCGGGCAGGCTTTAGGTGTGCTGGAAGATGGCAAAAAGGTGTTTGCTTGGGGCGGGTTGCCAGGTGAAACGGTAAAGATCGGAATTACGAAGAGTAAAAAGAACTGGGCAGAAGGGATTGTAGAAGAAGTTATAGATTCTTCCAAGCAGCGCGTAGCGCCTGAGGACCCTGAAAGCTACCTCAGCACTTCGCCGTGGCAGATACTCGACTATGCTTACGAAAACACGCTCAAGCAGGAGCTAATTGTTGATCAGTTTTCTCAGCACAATTTAGAAATTAAACTTGATGATTTTTCGACGCCTGAAGAACCATACCACTACCGCAACAAGGTGGAATTCAGCTTTTGGTGGGAAAAGTCACATGTCATCTCGAGCCTGTCGAGAGATCTATCAGATCTTTCAACTCCGTCAGAGGACTCCGTTCAAGATGACCAGGGTCAATTAAACTTAGCATTTTATAAACGTGGCACTCACACCAAACAACCAGTAGTGGGAACCAGCCTGGCACATCCCAGCATAAACACTGCTGCAATTAAAATTCGTGATTACTTACGAGCTAGTAATGTTGAAGCGCGCGATCTCAAAACGTTACTAATTCGCTGTAATCAGCGCGGTGATGTTGTTGCCGAACTATATGTGAAGGAAGCAAAATTTCCACTCACACCGAGCCATGAAGAGTTTAACGTAACAGGTTTTGGCATATTTTTTTCTAACCCAAAAAGTCCAGCTTCTGTAAAAACCAAAAAACTACATACTTCTGGTAAGGGCCAATTAACTGATTCGATTTTAGGTAAATCATACACATATGCGGTAGATGGGTTCTTCCAAGTCACTGTTCCTATGTACGAAACCGCCCTAAAAGCCATGCAAGAATTTATTGATCCAAAGCTACATTTGATAGATATGTATAGTGGAGTAGGAAGCATAGGGCTAAGTGTTGCATCAGAGAAACAAAAGCTGACGCTAATTGAAATTGATGAACGATGCGTAGAAGAAGCCAAAAATAATGCCAAGTCAATTAAGCCAGATGCTGAAATAGTATTTGCCAGCAGCGAAGCAGCGGTTGAGCACATTACTGGTAACGAAACTGTTATTTTAGATCCGCCTCGCGTTGGATTACATCAAAATGTTATTGAAAGACTTATTGAAGTAAAACCTAAAACGATTATTTATTTAAGCTGTAATCCTGCCACACAAGCACGAGATGTCGCACTATTAAAAGATACCTACCAAATAAAGCATGCTCACGGCTTCAACTTCTTCCCACGAACACCTCATATTGAGAACCTGGTAGTTCTGACTGCAAAATAGCACAAGCCGAGTGTGATCTATTTCACAGCACCTGTACATAACTCATATTAAAATTAACCTATGGCACGTACGAAGAAAGAGCCTGAAACAGACCCTTCCTGGCGTAAAGACGCTGCATGTTATTCAGCTGGCGGAGAAACAGATCTTTTCTTTCCAGTTGGCACAACCGGTCCCGCAGTAGAACAGATAGCCAATGCAAAAGCCGTCTGCCGAAATTGTATTGCCCAACTTGCGTGCCTAGATTACGCGCTACAAAATAACGAACAATACGGCATATGGGGCGGTGCAACAGAAGATGAGCGCCGCGCTATACTCAGAAAAAGACGTGCCGCCTCGTAATATACCTACACTGCTAGTTATAAAATCAACATACAATCGCCGAATGAATAGAAACGGTATTTTTCAGCAATTGCGTGATCATAAATGCGCTGCATCTCGGCAGTTGAGCCAACAAATGCCTCTACAAGTAGAAGTAGAGAAGTGCCCGGCAAATGAAAGTTGGTAATCAGTGAATTTACTCGCTGGAACTCATACCCCGGCTGGATAAGAATGTCCGTTGAATCTTTCAAGGACGGACCTTGTAACAAGGTCCGTCCTTGTTGAAAGATTGTTTCCAGTGTGCGAACCGACGTTGTACCAACCGCAGTCACGTGCTCAGCCTTCGCAATCTTCCCAGCTGTTTTTTCATCAATTTCGTACCATTCTTCATGTAGTCGACCAGCACTAAGTTGCCCACTGGTAAGAGGTGCAAATGTTCCAAGCCCAACATGTAGTGTAAGCTCAGCCCAATCTCGCTCCGACTGAGCCTTCTTCTTTAATTCATCTGTAAAATGAAGACCCGCAGTTGGCGCCGCTTTACTACCGTTAGTTTTTGCGTAAATAGTCTGGTATTCTTCAGCCAATTTATCATTTTGGACAATATAAGGGGGCAGGGGAACGTGCTGGGCTGATATTAAATCTGGATGATCGAGTGGCTCTGAAAAAACGATTGTTCGAATACCATCTTCATCTACTGACGTTACCTCAGCGGTAATTGCCTCAGTTAATTGAACCTTTTTGCCAAGTTTGAATACCTTTCCTGGCCGAACAAGCGCACGAACGGTTTTATTATTCACACTTTCAAGTGCAAAAATCTCACGCTTGCCCCCGTTAAAAAGGTATCTACAGCGGTCAACCTTAGAATTATTGACCACAACTGTTGTAAGTTCTGGAAGATACTTCAGCAGATTGTAGAAATAATCATCAGTAATTGTTCGAGTGACGCGGTTATACACCAGCATCCGCGCATGATCCCGCGGGCTAACGGGCTCTTGGGCAATCAATTCATCAGGTAGTTCAAAATCTATCACCGAAATAGTATAGCAGACGTACAGATTGACATCTTTATATTTATGTGTTATTATTAAATACAATGTCTTTTAGAAAGCTCTCACGATACGACCTTGATACCACAGCGTGCCACCAAGCATTCGACGAACTTCTAGCACGCGAAGTCTCCGGTGTTATCATTTTTGATGCACCATACAGAACCTCGACACACCCAAGTAGTAAAAGATGCCTGGAACTACCATGGATTTCAAAGATTGGTTCTTATGAGCACGATCGTGCAACCGAACTTGGGGGAACAATGCACATGCCCGATATGCCAGCGCACGTTGATCCTCACCCAATAGATAGCCTTAAGATTCACGTAACAACCGCTGGATTGACTGCAGTTAAATTTGCGCTTGGAGTTCCAATAGAGTTGTTAGACGAACACAACGAGGTATCCGAAGCAATATTAATTGCCGAGGGCATAGAAACCGACGAAGCCGAGCTTCGACCTGGAGATGCCGTTTGTTTTTACGGTTCAACAACACTCCATCAATTCAAATCAGTTGGACCTACTCCCCGTGAATCCTTCATAAACAGCTACCAAAAATAACAATCACTGCTTGCGGCGCGAACCTAAGCTTGCCAGACCCGAAAAATCTAACTAGGGGTTTCAAGATCGAATTAATCCTTGACTTTTTAATTTACTTATGCTATAATGCAATATTATGTCAAATCATAACATATTAATTTGGACGAACTCGTATCAGATGCTACCAAAGTCTGTAGTCTCTGGCGTTATTTCGCGTGGATTTAACACCACAGCTCTTGTTCACCTCGGCTTGTCCGTTGATATGTAACTCTTATTCGTAAAATATTTTAGAAAATTTGAAAAACAAATCGGAACGAGCCTCCAAACTGAGGTTTCTTAAAAAGTAATTTTAAAACTAAAAATAGATCCCACTATTTCAACCAGGTCTGTCATTCCCGACCCGATCGGGAATCCAGTGTTAATACTAGATTCTCAGTCAAGCTGAGAATGACATAAACCCAAGTTTATAGAAACATCGTCTTTGGATGCTTATTTCGCTTTGACATTTCGTTAAAGCGAGCACCTTCATCACTAAAACAGAAAGGTTTTTAATGACCCAACAACAGTACAAACGCAACCTGCGTCTGATCAACTGGCTCTCCGCCATGAACGCCTCGAGTTTCTTCGTCGCGTTCGCCGTGCCGTTCTGGCTCGGGGCTGGCCTGACCCAGCAGAAGATCTATCTCTTACAGGGCATATTCACGGTCGTCATGATCGTGCTAGAGATTCCCACCGGTATGATCGCCGATAGAGTTGGACGACGTCGTAGTTTGATTGCTGCCGGCTTGCTGGCATCGATTGGCTTTGGCTTCTACAGCTTGGCGCATGGGTTCTGGCAATTTGCACTTGCCGAAACCATGCTTGCACTCGGCATCAGTCTCAACAGCGGGACTGTCCAGGCTATGCGTCATGAATCAACAATTGCTTCAGGGAACGGTGAGAGTGGTCGCAAGACTGCTGGAACCGCCCAAGCGTATGGCATGATGGCTGCGGCAATTAGCGCAGCTCTCAGTGGCATCATCGTTAAGTATCTTGGCCTTCGGGCTACAATGCTCTTCGATGCCGGTACGTATTTGCTGGCAACAGCGATTGCGTTTCGGATGTCCGAACCACCACACCTGCAACGCAATAAGCAGGCACGGCTTCGTACCCACTTGCCACTGCTGATTAGTCTTGCCGGGTTAATCGGTTTGTTCGCCCTCCTCTCGGAGGCAACGCATATACCGGTCCACCTGAACGCACGGATTCTCCAGGCCGCCAACATCAACGTTGGATGGTTCGGGGCAGTTTTTGCGGGACTTAATATTGCGGGGGCTATTGCAGCCCACTCTGGACACCGCCTGGAAGACAGGCTCGGAGAAAAAAGAACCGCGGTTATGTTGGTCACGTTGGGCTTTGTAGCATACCTGGCGACAGGCCTGCTCCCAGCCGGCCTGGCTTCAATCAGCATTTTTGGCTTCGCCGTGATGCGAGGTCTGACCAAGCCATTCATGGACCACGCTCTCAACAGCAGAATTCATGATGATTCGGCCCGCGCTACCATCAATTCGTGTTCCACGCTCGTGGCCCGTGTGTTGTACCTGGTGGCCGGGCCTCTGATTGGCGGGGTGGTTGATAGCCACGGTGCGCAATCAGGTTACCTTGTAACGGGCATCGCCTTCGGCGCGCTTAGTGCAGGTGCCTTGTGGGCATCACGAAACCTACTGGAAAGGAGATGAAGAAGTGGTTCGGTAGTGGAATGGAGTGGCGCGGAGAGAAAACCGCGCACCCATTCCACCCGAACCATTTTCTATTTCCAACTAATACTCTGTTTTAAAAATGGTCGGTTGGATACTGACGTTCGTGTTCTTCTAAAGTAGATTTACCTGAAATTATTTCTTGTACAGTTGTAAAACCAGGAAATTTCTTTTCAAAGTTTAACGCATCACTTAGGTTTACCCATTCATTGTGGCAACCTTCGGCATCAGTTAGACTTCCTGTTGGGCCAACTGTCTCAGTAATCAAAAATATTTTATCTTCTAGCAGTTCATCTGAGTCATCCGCTTTGGCATGCTCATGATATATACCGTAATACGTAAACTGACCACTTAGACCTGTTTCTTCTTGCAGTTCCCGTTGAGCCGTTTGTAAGATTGTTTCACCCCAACTTATTTTACCTGTAGGATATCCCCAAAAACCAAAGTATGGATTTTTAAGTCTTTCTTGTAATAAAATTTGCTGTTTAGTATTGTCCTTCCAAATAACTAAAATGACTGAAATTTTTGGCTGCCGTTCAATGGTATTCTTTTCAGTATCAAGCTTATTCGCATATTCTTTACCTCGTCGCGTCAAACGGTACTTTCCGCGTGTAACTTTCTCTACCAAATCTAAATCAATAAGCCTTGAAATATGGAAATTGAAATGATCACTTGATAATCCGGTTGGTTTTTGTAATTCTGCAAAACCGGCAGATGGATGAAATAACAACTCTCTCAGAATCAAAGTCTGCGCATTGTGTATTTTAACTTCAAGACTCATACATATACTCCGTTCATTTAATAGTAACAGAGGCCTCACTAGGATAATACCTGAACAAAATCCAAAAACTAGTAAAGTCGACTTTAGTTTTGAAAATATTTGTATATGATGGTATAATTTTGCTCAGTCAGAGGGCGCAGCAATGCGATATCTGATGATTTTTAATATTCGGACCAAGTGAAAGAAGTTTGCAATGGACCTGATGAACTTTCAAGCCATCAAGACAAAGGCAGATCTCATCGCCTACATGACGGCGGTGCAAGAACAGGAAGGCTACATCCAGCCCGCAGCTTGGGCCATGGGTGTCGGCTTCTACTTCGGAGTTGAGTTGGTTGCAGCTCAGTTTCCGATCGTGAACCTCGGGACCAACCAAGGCTCCGCAGCACTGCTCGCGATGATCGCGGGCCGCTACAAGGACGGCGATGCCGGAACTTATGGACTCGGTCAAGAGCGAATGAAAACCGCTCATACAGCGTTTTCAGTACTACGGGGAGACGGTGGAGATCATCCGAACATGGATGTCTGCGACGTTCTCTACCAGAACATGACGCTGCGTGGAGACCAGCTGTCTACGGTCAGAGCACATGTGCGACCCGTGGTCACCTTCGTCCATGACCTCGCCGCACCTCCAACTGAAGTCGGTGATGCATACCTGCGTCTTCACATGCTGAGCATGCGTCTGGTCAAGCCCCATGAGATCAATCTCGAAGGGGTGTTCAAGCTGCTACCCAACCTGGCTTGGACTAGCCATGGTGTGGTGCGTCCGGAAAATCTGGGACGTTTCCAGACCGACTGCATCATGCAGCACGGTGCACCAGCAGTGGTTTCAGGAGTGGACAAGTTCCCACCGATGACTGCTACGACCATACCGAGTGGCGTTCGAATCGCGGACGCTTCTCGGGTGCGCCTCGGTGCACATTTGGCAGAAGGCACCACCGTGATGCACGAAGGTTTCTGCAACTTCAACGCGGGAACCCTCGGCGCTTCGATGGTGGAAGGGCGCATCAGTGCTGGTGTGGTTGTCGGAGACGGCAGCGACATCGGTGGCGGCGCCTCGATCATGGGCACGCTCAGCGGTGGCGGCAAAGAGGTGATCTCCATCGGGGAAGGCTGCCTTCTCGGAGCCAACTCCGGTCTCGGCATCTCACTGGGTGACCGGTGTACGATCGAGGCCGGACTGTACGTCACCGCCGGGACGGTGGTGACGCAGCCTGACGGCACTGAGGTCAAGGCAAAAACACTGTCGGGAAGAGACAACCTCCTGTTCCGACGCAACAGCGTCTCGGGCAGCGTGGAAGTTCTTCAGAACGACGGCACTCCATGGGGAGGTCTCAACGCCGACCTGCACAGCAACTAGGTCCGAAGCAGTCTGCCCGGTGTGCGCCCTAAAAAAGCGCACCCGGGCAGTCGGATCAAAAAGATTATAGGATTTTGTCTTCACGCAAGAATATAAAATCGTGAAATCTTTTTTGGTGCTACTGATACAATGGGTGTATGAACTTTGATGAGGCGTATAAAAATCTGAATGCAGCGCAGAAGAAGGCTGTCGATACAATTGACGGGCCTGTTTTGGTTATTGCTGGTCCTGGTACTGGTAAAACTCAGCTTCTCAGCACGCGTGTTGCAAATATTTTGAAGAAAACTGATACCGATGCTCGAAGTATTTTGTGTTTAACATTTACTAATAAAGCTGCTACAAATATGCGTGAACGCTTGCAAAAGTTAACCGATGGCGAAGCGGCACATGTTCATGTAAAAACCTTCCATAGTTTTGCCTCTGAAATTATGAACAATTATGGGCAATATTTTTGGAACGGTGCAAACTTAACTAGTGCGCCAGATGCCGTACAACTTGCAATACTCGAATCTATTTTTGAAAAACTGCCGCTCGACAATCCCTATGCTTCAAAATTCTACGGAACATACACTATGCTTTCAAAAGCCCAGAAGGCGATTGCGCGTACCAAAGAAGCCGGCTTAACGCCAGAAAAACTACGAGTGCTTCTGCAGGCCAATCTAGCTTATATAGATAAGATCGAAGCCGACTTTGTTGATGCACTTGAAGGAACGCTCAGCTATAAAAAATTGAGTCATCTCCAGGCCGCGGTACACGCTTTACCTGAGCAAAAAACTGATCTTAAAACCGCGCCACTTATTGGTCTTGATACTAAAATTAAAGAAAGTCTTGATTACGCAGTAGGATTAGACGAACCCACAAATAAGGCCACAAACACTAGCAACTGGAAGAAGAACTGGCTAACAAAAGAAGGTGATGCCAAGGGATTACATAAAGAACGTCGGCGTAACACCGAGTGGCTACACCTTGCTGATATTTACCAGCAGTACCGCGACCAACTTCACAAACGCGGATTTTATGACTATTCAGATATGTTACTTGAAGTAATTGTGCAAATAGAACAGCACGAGGACCTTCGTGCTGAAATTCAAGAACGCTTTAACTATGTTTTGATAGACGAATTCCAAGACAGCAATTCAGCACAACTACGCCTAGCGCATTTAGTCGCAGACCATCCCAGTGCTGAAGGAAAGCCTAATATAATGGCGGTTGGCGATGATGACCAATCTATTTACGGCTTCAACGGCGCTGAACTTAACAATATGCTGCATTTTGAACGAACCTATGGGAACGAAAACGTCGCAACCATAGTTTTAGAAGAAAACTACCGAAGTACCAAAGAAGTGCTGGCCGCAGCGGAAAGCATAATTGCCTGCAGTGAAGATCGCCTGGTCCACAGATTGCCAAACTTAACTAAAAAGCTGATCGCTAAGGCTACCGATTTACCAAAGGGCGAAATAACCCATCAGCGATACTTAACCAAAGAACATCAGCAGTACATGGTGGCTTACGAAATCCAAAACTATAAACAGCAACACCCCGAACATAGCGTGGCAGTACTAGCCAGAAGTCACAAAAGTCTTGAACCATTGGCGGCACAATTAAACAACCTTGAAGTGCCGCTACACTACGAACGTCAGCAGAATGTTTTAGAACAAGAAGTTGTTTTACAAATAATCAACATCTGCCAGGCAATAGAGGCAATAAATACTGGTGATGAAGAACAGTTGAACGTTGTGCTTTCGCATCTGCTAAGACACCCCATGTTTGGCGTAGACGGGGAACTGTTATGGTTCATCGCTAAAGAAAACCGTTTTGACCAACAGTGGCTTGCCAGTGTTCTAGAACACCCCAAAACTCGACCACTCGGCGAATGGTTGCAGTGGCTAGCCGCCCAAGCCCAGTACCAGCCATTGCCACTACTTTTAGAATACATAATTGGCATTAAAGAAGATTCGCCACAAAGCTACATTCGTGATTATTTTGTACAAGACCAACAGCTTTCTAACATTTACCTAGAAACTCTGGCGGCAATTCGCATTCTTCGTGATATGGCCAACGAATTCACACTCAGTAGCAAACCAACTTTGGCTGAATTCTTGCAATTTATAACTACCGAACAAGCTAATAAAAA
>DAIUJM010000026.1:7811-9901 GCA_036848695.1 Candidatus Saccharimonadota bacterium | reverse complement strand
TGGGGCTATTCTAAAATCGAAAATCTGACTTCTAGAATCTAACCTTAACGGCCAGAGTCAGCTACTGGTTTTGGTTTTGGAGCACCTTGTCCACTGCCACCAATGACGTTGACTACTGGAATAAGAACCGGCGATCGTTTAGTGTGCTCGTATAAATAGTGACCTATGTGATCTTTCAGCTCTTGCTTGAATCTATCAAGATCAACTCGGTTGAATCGTTGAGAAGCTGCGCGCTTCAGTTCTGCACGAAGGCCGTCCATAAGCTCTGCATTGTCTCTAATGTAGATGAAGCCTCGAGTAATAATGTCGGGGCTTGTAAGCAAACGACCAGACTTTCGGTCAATCGTAAGCATGACCACAACCATACCCTCTTCAGACATTAGCAGACGATCTTTAGCAACCAAGCCAGGTACAACTGCACCGGTTTGATCTACTAGCACTGCACCAGCTGGCGCTTCGCCCGCATCAAACATGTTGCCTTCTTTGTCGAACTCAACCATTGAACCGTTTTTTGCTAAAATTACACTTTCTTTACTGACTCCGCCCATCACTGCGGCATCTCGGTGATATCTTCGGTCTAACATACCACCATGAATTGGAATAACCCACTTAGGACGCGTCATCTCAACCATTTCTTTTAACTCATCTTGGTTGGCATGACCAGAAACGTGTAATGGCCCACAGCCGTCAAGATCACGAGACTCGTGTCGGAAGATAGTACAACCAAGCTCAGCTAAGTCGTTTCCAATCTGTTGGTATCGAACTTCGTTACCAGGAATTGGCGATGAACTAACCACGATGGTGTCGTCTTCTTTTAATTTAATGTGTTTGTGCTCGCCAATACTCATGCGCTGAAGGGCTGAGTTTGGTTCGCCCTGGCCACCAGTACAAACAACCACAAGCTGGTCGTCTTTAACATTTGGAGCTTCGCGCATTGGAATCACTGTACCTTTTGGAATCTTAAGATTTCCAGTTCTAACAGCAATCTCGCCAACTTGCATCATACCGCGACCGTCAAAAGCCACCTTTCTACCTGCTGCTGCAGCTGAATTTATAATCATCTGCACACGGTTCATGTTAGTAGAAAAGATTGCCACAAAAATACGGCCCGACGTTTGTTCAAAAATGTCGTGGAAGCTCTGCTGCAAAGTATGCTCGGTCTGTGTTCGCCCAGCATAACGTGCGTTTGTGCTATCACTCATAAGTATCAAGGTGCCTTCATCTCCTAGCTGTTTGAGACGGGCAATATCTGATGGATGGTGATCTAGAGGTTCTGGGTCTAGGCGGAAATCACCGGTATTTACTATTCGACCCGCAGGAGTATCTATTACCAATGTTGAACAATCTGGAATCGAGTGAGTAATACGTAGGAACTCAATTGTGAAGTTTGGTGAAATAACAAATCGTTCGTGGTTATCCATGGCTAGTATAATGCGTTCTGGCACAAGCTCCATGGCACGTTCTTCGTTAATGTTTTCGAACTGTTTGTGAACCATTTCGGCAGTAAAGTGACTACCGCAGAAAATAGGTGCTGGGTAATCCGCATACACGTACGGTAGTGCTGCAATATGGTCCATGTGACCATGGGTGATCACGTAAGCTCTAATTTTATTCTTAATACCTTCAAGGTACTGAGTGGCCGGAATGGCGTAGTTGATACCTGGTAGGTCGACCGATAGATCAAATCCACAGTCAACAATAATTGCGTCTTCCCCGTATTCAAGGACCATCATATTTTTTTCTCCAATTCCTTCAAGCCCCCCGAGGAATGTTACTCTAAGACGCTCAGGATGAGTGAGTGGCAAGTAATTTGCCTGATGTTCGTGGTGTTTTTCAAACACGTTCCATCTGTCGACTGCTTTATCTGCAGTTTCAAAGTTGCGTCGTCCTGCACGCATTGCTTCGCCACGGTTAGTCTTCATGGGACTAATCTGTACGCGTTTACCATGAGCGGAGTCGAAGGGCTTTCCCTGTCTGCTATTATTTTGATTTGAATTTTGACGCTTGTCATCCGTAGCCTTGGCGTAGGATGAATATTTATTAACCTTTTCCCGTCTTTCTTCAGGGTTCTGAGGTTGCATTCTTGGTTT
>DAIUJM010000026.1:2127-7711 GCA_036848695.1 Candidatus Saccharimonadota bacterium | reverse complement strand
ATATAGATTTCTTTTCGATCGAGGTGTATTAATTGTAACATTTCATCTAAAAATTTTCCAGCCGCCCCAACAAATGGCACCCCTTGAAGATCTTCATTCTTCCCCGGTGCTTCACCAATAAACACTACCTGGGCATCTGGGTTACCTTCACCAAAAACGAGCTGCGTCGCTTGTGTCTTTAGCCCCGGACACACATTATTTGTAATAATCTCATCCGCAATCGCTTTCAGCTCATCTTTCTTACTCACAAATAACCCTTGCTAAGACGACTGTCGACTGCTTCTACGCTTTCACCAACTGCCAGAACTGACACGACCCGAACCCGATACGACGCATCACTCGGTAGTGGTGGCTTTTCTAAGGGCACAATAATCCCATAATTATCGTCAAGGCTACGTTCAATTCGCCTGTGTGGCGGCTTTAACGGAATCGGCTGCGAGCTCTTTT
This sequence comes from Candidatus Saccharimonadota bacterium, assembly GCA_036848695.1. Classification (GTDB taxonomy): domain Bacteria; phylum Patescibacteriota; class Saccharimonadia; order Saccharimonadales; family UBA7683; genus JACKGS01. The sequence goes on along the minus strand of DAIUJM010000026.1, from coordinate 7,264 downwards.
CACCCATGACTTGCGACCTTGAAATACATCCTATCGCCACTTGATATGATATCAGAAGCTTTATAGCCGAGACGTTCCGCAACTTTTTGACTAGGAACATTCTCGTCATTGATACAAAGCGCAAGCTTAGCGCGTGGATAGCTCTCCAGCACAAGTGCTTCACACTTAGGAAGAGCTCTATCCAGCACTTGCCTACCGCGTGCATTTTGCGCGAGCACATAACCGATTTCAATTACACCAAGAGTGTCATGACTAGGAAATACGGCTATATGCCCTGCCAGTTGTCCACCTAGCCTTATGGCATACCTTGGACCACGATACTGTCTATCCCTATTCACTCTTTCAATATATGCTGTTTTATCTTCCTTTGCCCAAGGAATATATTTTTGCACAGCTTCGTCGTCGTCGGTAATATCAGCCAACCCTTGTGCGTCTTCAGGGGAAAATGGGCTTAGCTTTAACTCTCCGTCTACTACGATGTCTTCGGGAAATTTTGAGAAATCGAATCTCTGATCTTCACCTATTTGAGTCTCAGCCCCAGACATTTAATCTTAGCCCCTTGCCTCTTTAATAGAAAGATTCATTCTGCCACGGTCGTCGATTGCCATAAGTTTTACTTGCACTTCATCGCCTTCGTTAACTACGTCGGTGACTTTTTCTACTCTGCCTTCAGCAAGTTCTGAAATATGAACCATACCATCAGTTCCAGGCATGAAGTTTACAAATGCACCAAAATCCATCACCTTCACCACTTTACCAGTGTAGATTTTGCCGACCTCTGGTTCTTCAACCAAGCCTTTAATCCAGGTGAGGGCTTTTTCAATTGCTTCGGTATTAACGGCGGCAACAGTTACTAGGCCGTCGTCTTTAATGTCGATTTCGGCACCAGTTTCAGAAGTAATCTTGTTGATCATTTCACCACCCTTACCAATAATCGCACCGATCTTTTCAGGGTTAATCATCAGTTTTTCAATGCGTGGTGCGTATTCGCTTAATGCGGCACGTGGTTCGGAGATTATGCTGATCATGTGTTCCAGAATTTTAGCTCGTCCAATTTTACCTTTTTCAAGGGCCTCTCGAAGCACCTCTACTGGCAAACCGTGAACTTTCATATCCATCTGCAGTGCAGTAATACCCTTTTCGGTACCTGTAACCTTAAAGTCCATATCGCCAGCAAAGTCTTCAGCATCGGCAATGTCTGAAAGAACGTATGGCGTATCGCCGTCCATCATCAGACCCATGGCAATACCAGAAACTGGACGCTTCAAAGGCACACCAGCATCCATTAATGCCAAACAGCTTGAACAGGTTGCTGCCATGCTTGTTGAACCATTCTGAGACATAATTTCAGTAACACTACGGATTGCATAAGGGAATTCTTCAACCGCAGGTAGAACCGCAGTCAAGGCACGCTCTGCAAGGTAGCCGTGACCAATTTCTCGGCGACCTGGCGAACCAAGGCGACGAACTTCACCAACTGTCCAACCTGGGGCGTTATAGTGGTGCATATAGCGACGTTCACCGTCGTCAACTTCCATTGTGTCCACAAGTTGTGCGTAGCTGAGTGGAGCCAATGTAACAATGTTCATAGCCTGTGTCATGCCGCGCGTAAACAAGCTTGAACCGTGGGCTCGTGGTAGGATGCCAATTTCGGAACTTAGCGGACGAATTTCATCAAGTGCCCTACCATCAGGACGTGTTTGATGTTCAACAATGCCTTTTCGAACATCAAGGTGCAAAGCTTTTGTAAACGCTTCGTCATATTCGCTATGAAGTTCTTTATACTCTTCTTCACCGTGCTTTTCTTTCATAGAATCATGGAACTGCCTCTTGAGTACAGAAATTAATTCATTACGTTCAGGGTACGGTTTACGCAAATCTTCGCCAAGTTTATCTTCTACCCAGGTATTAACCTCAGCTTGAATGTCTTCGTTTGGCAGAACAAGCTCGTACTCTAACTTTTCAGGGCTTAACTGTGCAGCTAATTCTTGCTGAAGGGCAATTGCAGGCTGCATCATCTCAAATGCCCAGGCTAGACCATCACCAACTACCTCTTCTGAAACTTCACTAGCACCAGCTTCAACCATAATAATGGCGTCTTTGGTTCCGGCTACTACTAAATCAAGGTCGCTTGCTGCAATTTCTTCTTTGCTTGCAAAGGCTTTAAATTCGCCATTCACTCGGGCAACACGAAGTCCAGCAACAGGACCTTCAAATGGTGCGCCGGTCAGCATAAGTGCTGTACTGGTGGCGATCATAGCAACCATGTCTGGTCTAAACGCCGGATCCATAGAAAGCACGGTAGCGATCCCCTGCACCTCTTGACGATAGCCTTTTGGAAACAGTGGACGAATTGGGCGATCAATCAGACGGCCAATTAAAATTGCCTCGTCACTTGGCCGACCTTCTCGTTTTATGAACCGGCTACCACTCATTTTTCCGGCTGCATAAAACTTTTCTTCATAATCAATTGAAAGCGGGAAGTAATCCATTCCACTAATTGGCTTTGTACCCACCATGGCGGTACCAAGCACAACGGTGTCACCGTAGCTTACTAGTACAGACGCAGTGCTTCTAAAGCCCACTCTGTTAACTTCAAATTTCAGAGTTTTACCGCATAGTTCAGTCTCAACAATAATTTTGTCTTTACCGAACGGATTTATAGTTTGTGATGACATTTATTATGTCCTTTCTATGTTGTCAGCATGATGTATACCGCGGTTTGCAGCTTCCGTCATTCCTGCGAAGGCAGGAATCTAGTCCAAATATTAAGATTCTGAAGTTATTTCAGAATCACAGGATTGACTGGATCCCAGCCTTCGCTGGGATGACGACCCCTTAGTACAGACCTGCAGACTGCGTCATACATCATCTATCTGACTCTTATGTTTTTATAATGTGCGAGCACGAGAAACCACCCGAGTTCGCTCGCCTCATGCTTGTTATTTAAGAGCGCTCGTTCATCCGGCTTCCCATCGGGAGGCCGGACTAACCAAATCTCTTACTTACGTAGACCTAGTTTTTCAATAGTAGCTTTGTAGCTTGCGTAGTCTTGTTCTTTTAGATAAGCAAGAAGCTTCTTTCGCTTACCAACCATTTGTAGCAAACCACGACGTGAGTGATTGTCTTTTTTATGAACCTTTAGATGCTCAGTAAGTTCTTTGATTCTTTCAGTTAAGATTGAAGCCTGTACCTCTGGTGAACCAACGTCAGTTTTACTTCTTTGTGTAGCTTTGATAGCTTTCGCTTTTTTCTCTGTTGTAATCATTTATTCCTTGTCTTCCTCTGTGTCATCTCGAGCTTGTCGAGAGATCTACTTATTCATTTCGATTCGTTTCGGAAGCGTTAGATAGCACTCTTCCTCAATGGCGTTAGCACCATTCTAACAGATCAGTGAATTTTATTCAACAATAAAATACCCTTATATCAAAACCTTCACAGTGTCATCCTCTGGCTTGACCAGAGGATCCAGTTTATTACTAGATTCTCAGTCAAGCTGAGAATGACAGAAAAAGGGGTTTGTTAACTATTCTTATGATTATAGCATATTTAGTAGCATTTTGTCAATAGTTGTTCCCTGTTATATACTAGTAACATATGAAATACGGGTCGTTTGAGTTTGGAGACAAACAAACCTCTGAAAAACCAGTTGAACAGGTTCTGGCGGCTGGTGCCGTTGGTACATTACTCGGTCACAGTAATAGCGAACGAGAGTCCAATCCTGGCAAAAAAACTGAAGATTCCAGTACATCAAATCTTGAGATAACTCCACAAGCCAGCAATATACCCGAGCGAAAAATCAATCCTGTAAGAAGAACTATCCGATCCATCGCGCTAAAACAGGCTATTGAAACCACACCACCGGTAAGGCAGAGCGCCGAAGTCGCTTCCACTCCCCCACCAGCAAGTTTTGAAAAGCCTCCTGTACCGATTGAGCAAATGCAACCAGTCCACATAAACCAGGTACCAAGACCGAAACCCCTTAGTAAAGAAGTTGTGCGAAGTGTAGAACAAAGTTCTACTGAAGAACTGCTTCGAGTTGCTAACAAACTTCATGTTGAAGGCACGACGGTGCGCAAACTGTATGAAGCAAACAAGATCGATCACCGAGGACTTGTGGCAATTGTGAAAGAAAGTTTAAGAGGTGGAGATATTAAAAGAGCTTACAAAAAAGCTCGGTTAGGCGCAGAGGCCCAGCAAGGGCGCAAGATAGAAATGCGCCACGATGACCCGGCCTTCATACCAGCTGATGTCAGACCAGAAATCTCTGACTACGGTAAAAAACGAGTTGAAACAATCACAAGCGCCCTCGAAGCTGCCCAACACTCAACGCCTGCATCCTCTGAGGCCAGAACGCAATCTAGCGTACCAACACCGGCAGACCACGGTTATCAGCAGGTAAAGTCTGCCATGCGAAAGAAACGTATAGCCACCATCACCATTTCCGCTACTCTAGCCCTTTCGGGAGCTGCCGCCATTGCCTGGTTCCTGTTTGGCTAATATTTATTTTCGCAAAGTTCGGGAAGGTTTGTATTATCCGCCAGCTGGCGGATGATGAGAAGAAGTTGCCAAGCTCCGCTTGAAAAATTACTGGATCCCCGATCTAGCCGGGGATGACGGACCAAGGGAAGTTGATCCACTTTGACTGGATTCTTAATCCCCGAAAAATACTTCACGGGGCACAGCAAGTTGGGAATGACAGACTTGGGATACGGGTTAACGGACCGTTGTTACGGTTTGACTTGTACCACTTCGCCACCGAGATTTTTTGTAAAGAAACTATCGTGAGAAATATATAAAATTGCGCCGTGATACTGCCTAAGCGCATCTTCAAGCTCTTCAATACTTGGTAGGTCTAAGTGATTTGTTGGCTCATCAAGAATTAACACTAGCGGATCCCCTGCCAACATATTAATCAGCTGGAACCGAGCTTTTTGCCCACCACTTAGTTTTTCAAGCGGCATTAATGCATCTGTATGCGGATTAAACAGATAATCGCTCAGCAGCTGTTTAATTTTTTCACCAGTAATGGAAAGATCCTTTGCTCTGTATATGTGTTCGATTGCATCATTCAGGCTCATAGTAAGATATTTTGCATCAATTTCTTGTTCGTATACCCCAATACGGACACTTCTTT
>DAIUJM010000026.1:0-2027 GCA_036848695.1 Candidatus Saccharimonadota bacterium | reverse complement strand
GTAAGATATTTTGCATCAATTTCTTGTTCGTATACCCCAATACGGACACTTCTTTCAAGTTCTATGAAACCACTAAAAGCATGCGCAGAAGTGTATGAGTCACGAGATATGAGTGAAGAGGTATGAGTTTTATTTCCTAACTCATGACTCATGCCTCTTGCCTCTGCCGTTCGAAGAACGGCATTCACTAAGGTTGTTTTACCTGCTCCGTTTCGCCCTTTAAGCTCTACTTTTCCACCAATTCTCATTTCAAAACTAACGGGAGCAAAGAGTGGTGAACCGTCATAACCAAGGCTCATATCTTCTACCTTAATTAATCGCTTCTCGCTCTTGTCAGCGCTTGTTTTGGTTCGTACACGAATATTGCGGGTCTTGTGCTCTTTGTAACTTTCGCTCATTTTAGTACCAAGATCTTCCGCTGATTCGCGGTCAATCCAAAAAGTTGGCTTTTCAGTCTGAGAAAGCTCGGCTAGTTCTTTAGTTGCACGTTGCTCTAATGATTTGAATCTGTGAATTGTTCCTGGGTCGCGGGAACGTTCCTTCATTCTTCGAAACCTTGTAACATCAGCTTTGAGGTTGGTAATTCTGCGCTGGGCATTTTCGAACTCATTAACTTGAGAGCTAATGTTCTGTGTATTGCTCTTGAGATATTCTGAATAATTCCCTTTAAAGCTATATGCTTTGCCGTCTCGGATTTCAATAATCCTGTCCACCACACCAAGCACATCTCTGTCGTGCGTAATAACCACAACTGCTTCTTGTGCTGCCTTGAACCAGTTTACAAAAGAGGCTTTTGCAATGTAGTCCATGTGGTTAGTTGGCTCGTCAATTAGCGCAAGATCGCCGCGCGCCCGTTGCACTTTCACCAGCTCAACCATACGTTTTTGGCCACCACTCAGTTCACCCAGTTTCTTGGTATTGATATCGATCTCCAGCTGATAATCAGAAAGAGCCCGCTCAACATCATTTTCAATTTCGTAGTAGCCGAGCGTTCCGAAACGCTCAAGCGCATCGCTATACACCTGCATTTTATGATTACTCTCGCCCATGTGTTCCGGATACGTTTCGATTACATGTTTCAGCTTAGAATACTCAGGCAAATCGCCCAAAATATATTCCAGCACAGTCTTATCTTCAAATCCATGATGCTCTTGGCGACTAGAAATCATGACAATGTTTTTACCAAGTTTTATTTCACCGTCGAAATCTTTGTCAATTCCAGTCATCAGATTGAAGAGTGTTGATTTGCCCGTACCGTTCCTGCCAATCAAACCAATCTTTTCGCCCGCTTGCACACGAATGTCCAGCTCTTTATAAAGCTGTTTGTCTCCGAAACCTTTATTCGCGATAGAAATATGTGCAATCATTTAGATTACTAGTGTATCAGATGTAGCACCAACCAACTCTTCAACACCAACTGCGTCATGTATCTCGAATGTGTTTATACGCGTGCGACGGAGCTCTGCGCAGTAAGCGCCAGTGTTGAGGTTCTTGCCTATATCTTCAACTAAGGTGCGTATGTAAGTACCGCTACTGACGTCACAGACACATTTTAGGTAAGGATATTCATAGGAGACTAGCTCAAGTCGGTTGATCTTTACTTGTCGTGGCGGAATTTCTACCTTTTTACCTTCGCGTGCTAGTTTATAGGCGCGTTTGCCGTCGATTTTAATTGCAGAAAATGCAGGTGGGGTTTGAGTTATTTCACCAGTGAATTGATTTAGTACTTTTAGTACTTCTGCAGAAGTTGGAATTTGGAATTTGGAATTTGGAATGGAAATTGATTCGCGATGCTCATTTTTATATGACTGGATTCCCGCCTGCGCGGGAATGACGAGTTCATTACTTGATGCTTGATTCTTGATTCTTGCTACATAGGGTGTTATTACACCCTCCGGGTCCCCGGTTGTACTCACCTCACCCAGTTTGGCTATGAATTCGTAGGTTTTATCTAATTTTAGAAACTCACCTGCTTTTTTACAGGCATCGCCTAGTAAAATAATCAGTAAACCTGTTGCGAATGGGTC
>DAIUJM010000025.1:0-9936 GCA_036848695.1 Candidatus Saccharimonadota bacterium | reverse complement strand
CTGGCTGGTTAGAAAGTTTACGAGGTATGACGTACAGACTAAAGAAGATCGAGCTGACAAATGCCAGTAGATAGCCTGTCATTTAGCTTCCCCTGAAAAATTAAGCGACTCACCCCTGAGTAATGCGAATCCTTTGTAGATTGCTTTTACTTCATCGTCTTCTACGTCTTTTTCGCTGACGAATGTTTGTGGTAATTCTGCTTCAGAGAACCAACCACATGAGCTATGATCTTCGGGATTCATGACTGGCTCTGAATTTGGATCGGCTAGCTGAGCAAAGTAAATAACTTCAATTGAGTGTGAACCTTTAACCTCATTTTGGTAGGTAAAAACTGTGAACGGATCGCCAAGCCGAACCTCTATGCCAAACTCTTCTTGAATCTCACGAACCAAGCCATCGGCTGGTGTTTCACCAAAGTCTATATGTCCGCCCGGTAGTTCATACACACCCGGCAGAAACTTTTTAGTATCAGCACGCCGAGCCATGAAAACTTTGTCTACGCCATCTATTTTTTGGTGAATGAATGCACAAGCCGTAATGACCTGTTGGCCTGGGGTTGGTATGGCGCTGTCGTGAATGGTTTTCATTACTTACTGAATCCTACAATTAAAATTGCTGCTACGGCAAGCATGATCCCGAAGTATACCGGTAGCGACAGTTTTTCGCCCAATAGGAAGAATCCAAGGATGTTTACCAGTACCAAACTGGATGCTCCAAATAACGCCATGGTCTTACCAAGCTCCATATTAGTAAACACAAAGAGCTGCCCAAGAGTCGCTACACTACGCAACGCTAGATAGATTAAAAACCACCAGGCAAGAAAGGTGCTGAACGCAAAGCCTCGTGCTTGCATGTTATGGCGAGCCAGTAGATCTCCGACGGTAAACAGGAGCTGACTGCCGATGATTATGAGGAGGATGTTCATAAGTTCGTCTCTTCTGATAGTTTCTTGCGGACTTTTTGTGACATTGTATTAGTGCTAACGTACCCGAGTGCATCGACCTCAGGATTATACAACTCAATCATATCTAGGTCGTTTCGTGGGAATATTCGAGCGCCGGGTATTTGTTTGCCACTGGCAAGTTCTGACTTTAAAGTATGATACTCGTTTTGTTCGAGGTAAAAATCCACGTCACCAACTTGAGCTCGATAAATATCAGGCTTACGAATATACAGATGGGTGTATGTTGTTTCTGGTATGTCATCTAGGGCAGGAATGACAATTGGCTCGTATAGTTCAAAATACTTTTGATTCGGATCATCAGATGGCCTGGCTATCTGGTTTCGGATTTCTACCAATCTTGTGTATTCGTCATCATAGTGACAAAAGACACCCATGTTCCCGGCGTTCGGAAGATATCTTCCGAACGACTGCTTACACAGATTATGGCAGGCGAAGTGCACATACTTTATTGCTTCAATAAGCCGTTCTCGGCTCTGGATTGGACTGAAGCGATAGAGTTTCATGATTTACCCTCTGAATTGATGAAGTCTTTTAGGTGATGTAGTGCTCGTTGTCCACGCGCAAGATTAGATTCGTAGGTATCGCCAGCTACTTCTCTGGAAAATATTACATGCGGCAAGTCTTTATATAAGCTATGGTTCGTTTCGTTAGCCGACATATCGAATATCGCATAATTACCATCTTGTGCTATCCAGTCGTAGAAAGCTTGCTTATCAAAAGGATTTCCACCGCAAGCCTGGACAAGTACTGACCCTGGCTGCATCAATTCGAACTCAGTTTTACCCATCACTTCAACATTTGTTGTGCTACAAAGTACAACAATCTCACATGACTCGAGTAGCTCGTCTTTACTCTCGTATTTTACGCCGAGGTCTTCCCATTCTTGCCTGCGATGAGGACTATAGTATGCAACATTCATTTTGTAGGCTAGTGCCATATGGGCAATGCCCTGACCAACATGGCCAAGCCCAATAATTCCAAGTGATCGGCCTTTAAGCTGATGGACCTCTCCTTCTTTCCACTGATAGTCACCTATGCCACGTGCAAGCCTTACGAGTTGCATAAAGAAGAACTCCGCCACGGCCTCTTTACCGCCAGCTGCTTTAGCGTGAGTATCTTCTTTGCCAGACTCCATATTGGTAAACGCTATACCGCGTTCAGACAATTCATCGAGATCTACATTAGCTGTTGATGTGCCACAGAGTCCAATATATTTTAGATTTGGACAGGCATCCAAATATTCTTTATCAATTTTCTCCCAAGGCGTAACCAGCGCAATCTCCGCGTCTCCAGTTCTCATTATTCGCTCATCTTCAGGGCAACGGTCTTTCGGAAAATTAATCTGATTGCTAGCTAAAGCCTGAATTTGCTTTTGAGCTTCAGTTGGAATGCGATAATCGAGTACCGAAATTTTATGCATTACTACTTTCTCTTTCCTCAAACCACTCTTGCGGTCGATTAAATTGCCACGGGTCACGAGTATTAGATTTATGAATAGTTACGTCACGCCAAACATCACCAACAACATATGGTTCTTTATTGAGCCAATCTTGAAGTTCTTTTTCTGACGGGAAATCAACTAAAATCATGGAGCCTTTCATAGTACCGTCATCATGGAGTAATGCAGCACCGTACCACATATTGCCAGACTTCAATAGTTCATCACCCATATCTATATGCTGCTGACGAACTTTTTGACGACGAACTGATGCTTCACTATCTGTTCCATCTAAACCAATTACTATGAACTGCATTTTATACCTCTCTCCCAAACTTTACAGGGTCTCCACCTACGAACTCTAGCTCGCCATTATTGTATACGACAGCTTGCGTGTCGGTTACGCCGTAGAGTGGGAATGGATTGTCTTTGAGGAGTGGTGTTAGGATAGTTTCGTTTCTACGAGGATGATCTTCTCTATCATAGTGAGGTAGAATATTGAAATCTACTAAGGCAAGTGAGGGTTCTGCTAAATATGTATCGGCATCACCATACTGATCTGCCCAATATTCACGGCTTAGAATGTGAGCGCCTAGTACATTTGCACCTGCAGAGGTACCAAGAATAACCTTCTCTTCGGCGAGCTCCCGAAGTAAAGTATCAAAACCGGTCTCTTTAAAGAGCTTGGGTAGTACTAGCTGTGCGCCACCAACAATGTAGATCAGGTCGGCGGAACTAAGTCGTTCTTTTATCTCGGTAATATCGTAAGCTCTGAGATTAACAAAGAAAACGCTACCCTTAACATAGCCTCTTAATTGGTCGAGCTCATTGATAAGCCAACTCTCATCTCGACTTGTTTCGATTGCCACATAAGCTTCGTTAATAATGGCAACATTTAGTTCATCAAGAGACTTGCCAGCTAATCTTGCAGTTGCTTGGGCTATTTCAGGTGTAGTGAATCCTTGTGAGGCGAGTATTAGTTTCATTGTTCTACCTCATATGGCTCGTTGGCTTCCTTGAGCTGACGATAGAAGTCAGCGACAAATTTTCTACCTGGCTCGGCCAGTTGTTTGCCTGTTTCGGTCTCTAACTCAACAGTAAGAATTCTATCACCTCGTTCGATGGCTTTATCAATTGGCCAGTTGAATTCGGCATAGGTGCGCACTGTTTGATACACACCAAACAAACCAAACTTTTCTAGTAAATCAGCGTCGGCAACAACTTTTGCTTCTAATCCTTCTGGATGTTTGCCGTGAATACTGCCTTTGTGAGTTCGGATGCAGTTTGCTATTTTCTCGATTTGTTCGTCGCTATAATGAGCTCCTGCTTCTGCCAAGAATTCTTTTACATGGTCGGCACCAACTTCACCATGTTGTTCTGGGCTTGCGCCGTACAAAAAGCCGATATCATGCATGGTGATTGCTGGCAGAACAATACTCATATCTGCGCCTTCGGCTTCGCCGATTACGATGGCGTTAAGTGTATCTCGATAGCAATGTGGCCAATTATGGGCTACAAGTTCAGTTGCTGCTTGAAAGCGACCCTTAGTATGATCGTATACGGCTTGATATCGCTGGTCTGAGGCAAGATACTTACTGAGCTTACCCACGAGTTCAGTAGAAGAGTAGTTTAGTAATTTCATATCTTAAGTATAGCTTACAAAACCACTTATTTGGTATCTGTTATGACATCCAGGCTTTAAAGATGAGATAATAAGGCCATGACAACCCCAAAAGTGCAGAAAATACTAAGACGATTATTGCTTGATCCTGAGTTTCAAGCGCTTTGCACCAAGGCGCAGGCGGATCAGGGTAATTTGAAGTTGTATGTTGCTCAGGCTCGCAAACAATTTAACCTTTCCCTGTATTGGGAGACTCTACTACAGCACATACTTATCCTCGGTAACTTTGATGAGAAAATTCTGCATAGTGGTCTCACTATAGATATCGAGCAAGACCCTGTTACCGGTCAGAAGTACTATAATATTGCCGTTTATCCCGAAACCACTCAGCGCGAAGTGATTGAAACTTACGGTAGAATTACCAGATTCTATAGTCAGGCGAATCAAACGAAAGATATCCGATCGGCTAAACGTGATGAAACTGATTACAGAGCTTTCACACTTCACGAACAGGGCAAAAGTTACAAAGAGATTGCAGATATTCTATCTAGTGAATCTGGAGAGGGTGGTGAGGTCTTCGAAGCCAGCGAAATCCCAAATTTAATCAAAAGAGCAAAACAAAAGTCACTGCGCTAAGCAATATCAGTTAGCGCAGTGTAAGCTACTACGCTTTTTGTCACAATCCTTCTTATTAAACAAGGAGGATGGTGTGGCAGATATGGATATTAAACAGGTTAGTGTGGGTTCGCTTAAAGCCAGTACGTACAACCCCAGAAAATGGAATCAATCGGCAATTGACGGCTTGACCGAGAGTATCAAACGCTTCGGTTTAGTGGATCCCTTGCTGGTAAACAGCGCAAAAGAACGTAAGAACATCGTTATTGGGGGTCATTTTCGCCTGAAGGTGGCAAAAGATCTTGGTTTTAAAGAAGTCCCAGTAATTTACCTGGATATTCCAGATGAGATCAAAGAACGTGAGTTGAATCTGAGACTTAATAAGAACCAGGGTGATTGGGATTATGAGCTACTCGCAGAATTCGATGAGTCGCTGCTTGCAGATGTTGGCTTTGACAGTGAAGAACTAGATTCGATCTTCGATATCGATGTGGATGAACCCGACTCGTTTGACCTTGAAAAAGAGCTCAAGAAACTCGACATTACTAAGATTACTGTCCAAAAGGGTGATGTTTACCAACTTGGGGAATCCCGTCTTATGTGCGGCGACAGTACGTTTGCCGAAGATTTCGACAAGCTCATGAACGGCGAACAGGCTGACATGTGCATGACCGATCCGCCATACATTCTTGACTACCTTCATGCCAAGCGTGGTGGTAAGCCAGTAACGGGCTTTGGAGCTAAAAAGAATCGGCGGTACCTTGAAACCGAAGAATTGCCCGATGACTTTACCGAGCTCTGGATGGCTAATATCGCAAAACATGCCAAGCCAGACTTCTCTATTATCGTGTACGAGAATTGGAAGAACCTTCGCACCATTTGGGGTGAAATGGAGAAATATTGGAAAGTTAAGAACATGATTGTCTGGCACTTAGCAAACCGTCATCAAAACTTTGCTTCCAAGTATAAGTTCTTTTCCAAGCATGATATCGCTATGGTCGGCGCAAGCGGTACAGTTAAGATTAATCACGAAGAAGAACCAGATGGACTCCAAGAAGAATACGAAACTGCCCTGTATGCCATTTCGGGTAAACCACAGTGGGAGTCGCACGAAAAAGGCAAGAAGTTTATTCCGACCGATTTCATCGAACACACAGCCGAAGATGAGAGGCACTCTGGACAAGGCGTGATCTTTGGCACCAAGCCACTCCCGATCCTAATCCCCTATATAAAAGTCCTGACGAAGCGAGGCGACCTAGTCGTTGAACCGTTCTGCGGATCGGGCTCTACACTAATGGCCTCCACTAAATTAAAGCGTCGCTGTTACATCATGGAGAAGTCTCCTGTCTATGCCGAAGTAGCGTTGAAGCGGTGGGAAAAGCTGACTGGCGAGAAACGAGTAAAGCTATGAGCAGGAACCAGCAACAGGATAAAAAGAAGCTGTTAGCCCAGCTCGCTAAAACGCCGATCGTTGAGGCGGCGTGTAAGCAGATCGGCTTACCTCGCTCGACCTACTATCGGTGGCGAAAAGAAGATGAAGCTTTTGCCGAAGTTTGTGACGAAACGATTGAACTTAGTGTTGGTAGGATTAACGACCTTGCCGAGTCTCAGCTGATCAATGCTATTAAAGACCGCAACATGTCGGCCATTACATTTTGGCTGAAGCACCACCACAAATCGTACGAAACTCGAGTGAAGGTAGATGCGCATGTCGAACATGATATTCAGGAACTAACACCTGAGCAAGAACAACTAATTAGCCGGGCACTTACCTTGGCCGGGCTTAAAGACAATGAGGAGAATCAAGATGGAAAATAAGCTGAGTGACTTAGAATGGGATAAAATTCGCAAAGATAGTGCCGTGCGCCAAACAATTGGAGGCAACAGTTTTTACTGGTTCTTTCACTTGTACTTTAGCCACTACATTGAATTTGCCACAGCAGACTTTCAAAAAGAAATGTTTCAGCTAGCCAGTGATGATGAAGTTGAGCATCTTATAGTACTTGCCTTCCGCTCATCGGGTAAATCAACAATCATTACCACCGCCCTGCCACTCTGGGCGGTCATGGGATCAATGCAAAAGAAGTATGTTGTGATCGTCAGTCAAACGCAGAATCAGGCACAACAACATTTAAAAAACATCGCAAACGAAATTGAAACGAACGAGCTGATCGCTAAAGACTTCTTCCCCTGCCAGGAAGAAACGAACGAAACTGGCATCAGCGCAATTAACCTGCCGAAGTTTAACGCTCGTATCATTGCCGTATCGCGCGAGCAAGGTGTGCGTGGACTACGTTCTGGCCAGCACCGACCAGACTTAATCATTGCTGATGATGTGGAAGATACTAATTCCGTAAAAACTCGGGAAGCTCGCCACAAGACTTTTGATTGGTTTACTGGCGAGCTGCTGCCACTTGGAAGTGAGAAAACGAAGTTTATCACCGTTGGTAACCTCCTACACGAAGACTCGCTCATAATGCGACTTAAGGCTGGCATCGAAGAAGGAGTACGTAGTGGTACATTTGTGGAATATCCATTAGTCAATAAGAATGGCACCCCTCTCTGGCTAGATCGCTTCCCTGATAAAACTGCTGTCGAAAGATTAAAGAAGCGTGTTGCTAATCCGATCACTTGGGAACGAGAATATATGTTACACCTCGTGGCTGATGACGAGCAGATCATCACCCGAAAGATGCTTCACCACTATCCTGAAATACCGATGCGTCTACGTGATGAATTCCAGCGAACATTTGTTGGCGTGGATCTTGCTATTTCCGAACGAGATAAAGCAGACTATACAGCCATTGTGACATTTCGGGCTCGAGGGACTGGTAGCAAACGAAGGATCTATGTTCTGCCCAATCCAATCAATAAGCGGATGAGTTTTCCTAGTACTATTGCAGCCCTAAAGGATCTTCATAATTCATACGGCTGTAATCCAAAGCTATATGTTGAACAGGTCGGCTACCAGGCTGCGGTTGTTCAACAACTTGAAATCGAAGGACTCGATGTGAGCGGTATTACGCCAAACGGAGATAAACGGGCTCGACTGAGTATGGTTGCTCATATGATAACTTCTGGTGAGGTACTATTCCCCGAAACAGGATGCGAGCGGCTAATTGAGCAGCTGGTGGGCTTTGGTGTTGAAAAGTATGACGACCTAGTTGATGCTTTTACGATGGCACTTCTAGCCTTCAAGAGCACATCTTCTGATAACCAACCATCGATCCAATTCTTACCACGAAAAGAATGGGATCGGATGACAGGACGAACTCGAAGAAGCTTTTGGGGTTCTGATAGTGGGTTTGGTTCAGGAGGTGGTTGGACTAGGCTTATGGGCTAGCTAGTACCTCTGGGATACGGTATACTTCAAGATGTCTAGGACTTCAAACAATCGGTAACGCGATCAGCGTAGTTATGCTCAAAAATGGGCAGCTACGTAAAAAAGAATAGGCATAACTGCTTGTTTGGGTCCTAGACAGTCCAGCGTGGCTGTCCATTTTTGTATAGTCTCCTGGATTATTAAAACAACTTAATAACCAAGGAGGTTATATGAAACAACCAAAAGAAGGAAATTGGTTCAAAAGACACAAAATATTAACAGTCATCCTCGGATTCATCGTACTTGGTGTAATCGTGAGTGCCGCAGGGGGCGGAAGCGACTCAAACAAAAGTGCGAGCACTAGCACAGGCTCGAGCGTAAAAACCGAAAGCAAAGAAACGGTCGCTAAAGTCGGTGAACCTGCTCGAGACGGTAAGTTTGAATTCACCGTCAAAAGCGTCACTTGTGGCAAGGCTTCGGTCGGTACAAACCAGTACCTAACTAAGACTGCACAAGGTCAGTATTGCTTAATGGATCTCACTATTAAAAATATCGGTAACGAAAAGCAGAGCTTGCTCTCATCAGATCAGAAGCTCTTCAATGCAGCTGGTCAGGAGTACTCAGCAGATGACACGGCTACTATGTATAACTCAACCGATACAGCGAGTACCTGGTACAACGATATCAACCCAGGCAACAGTGTGAGCGGTGTGATCGTCTTCGATCTACCAAAAGATCAAGCACCAGTGAGTGCGGAACTGCATGATAGTGCCTTCTCAAACGGTGTAAAAGTAAACCTATAAACAAATACTCTACGCATAACTCACTCCTGTTCTTAGGAGTGAGTTTGTGTGATAATAGCTAATATGAAGACTAAATCTTTCGCGGCACCTGCCGCAGACAAACCGTTAGAATATTACGAATTTGACCGTCGTGAGCCAAATGAGACTGATGTTGAGCTAGAAGTTCATTACTGTGGTGTATGCCACAGTGATATACATACGGCCAGAGGTGATTGGGGAGAAGTTGAATACCCGTGTGTACCTGGTCACGAGATTGTAGGAATTGTTACACGTGTTGGTGATAAGGTAACAAGGTTTAAACCTGGCGACCGTGTCGGTGTTGGCTGTATGGTTAATAGCTGTGGCAAATGTGAGGCATGTAAAAAAGGTTTTGAAAACAGCTGTTTTGAAGAAACAATCTGGACGTATAGTTCAAAAGATCCAGTTGATGGAACCGACACTAAGGGTGGCTACTCCACGATTATGGTTGCACCAGAACACTTTGTTCTTCCCCTGCCAGAGTCACTTGATATGGCCGAAGCAGCACCGCTGCTCTGTGCAGGCATTACTACCTATTCTCCACTCATGCATTGGCAAGTTGGACCTGGCAAGAAAGTAGGAATTATCGGCCTTGGTGGTCTAGGCCATATGGGCGTAAAATATGCGAAAGCCATGGGCGCAGAAGTATGGGTTATAACCTCATCTCCAGAAAAAGCCGATACTGCGAAAACGTACGGAGCAACTGGTGTTGTCGTATCGTCGTCTGAAGAAGATATGGTGAATGCTGCTCACAAGTTCGACTTACTACTCGATACTATTCCAAAAGCTCACGATTTATCCGGATACATGAAGCTTTTAAATATCCACGGCACCATCTGCTTGGTTGGACCAATTGAACCTATGCCAGGCTATCATTCTAGCGATGTAATTGGTGGTCAAAAATCTATTGCTGGCTCTGGGATTGGCGGCATTAAAGAGACCCAGGAAATGCTTGAGTATAGTGCAGAACATGGCATTTTGCCAGAGATTGAAGTAATCAAAATTCAAGATATCAATAAAGCCTGGGATTCTCTCACGGGCAAACAAATGGCGAAGCGATTTGTTATTGATATGAAGCAATCTTTCCCAGAAAAATAAGGCTAGACTTACAGATCAGACAGCGGTACTGTTTGATGTACAGCCATGCTGGACGA
>DAIUJM010000024.1:3326-10036 GCA_036848695.1 Candidatus Saccharimonadota bacterium | reverse complement strand
CAGTTAGTAATATCTCCGTTGCATCGCCATCCTGAAGGCGGAGCTGCCGAGCCAAACTCCAAGCGGTCGACGGATTACCGTCAGCTACGTCCGCAACTGATACAATTTCTTGTTTTTTCACACTCATCTGTTAACAGCATACCACTATCTTCATGCAACAGATACCGTGGTACAATACTTAATAATGAACTTCAAAGAAATCAAAACAGTATTAGTGTTGCAGCCAGAGAATCCTGATGGCGATAGCGTGGCTTCAAGCTTGGCGCTTGAAGAAATCTTTGGCGACCAACAAAAAGAAGTTATTATTTATAGTTACGTACACATCCCTGATTATCTGCGCTATATTCAGGGAACAGACCGAATAACAGACGAGTTCCCAAATAATTTTGACATGACAATTATTGTAGATACTGTTACTGCAAGCTTGCTAGAAAATACCCTCAAAGGCGCAAAACTCAGCGCAATTTCTAAAAAACCGGTACTGATTCTAGACCATCATCCAACCGAGAATAATCTTCCTATTGAGCACGCTGAGTTTTATGGCGGAGAAGGTGAGAGTGTTGCAACCGGTGAAATCGTATATGATCTTGCTCGAAAGAATAACTGGGAAGTTAACCCGACTGCTGCCACGCATATTGTTGAATCCATGCTCGCCGACACACTTGGACTCACTACAGAAGCAGTTAGTGGCGAGAATGTGCAAGTAGTCGCCGAATGCCTCAAGCTTGGTGCAAAAATGTCAGAAATAGACAAGCGTCGTCGCGAGTTCATGAAGAAATCACCAAAAATTGTGACCTACAAAGGCGTGCTATTGCAGCGTATTGAGTACCTCTGCGATTCAAAGCTAGCTCTCATTCATATTCCTTGGGAAGAAATTGAAGAATTCAGCCCACACTACAACCCAAGTATGCTGGCTATGGAAGAACTTAGAAACACCGAGGGAGTTGAAATCTCTGTCGGCATCAAAACCTATCCAGACGGTAAAATCACCGGCAAAATCCGCGCCAACAACCATCCGCTCGCTGGTGAACTCGCTGCTCACTTCGGCGGTGGCGGCCACGATTACGCAGCTGGGTTCAAAACCACCGAATGGAAATACGAAGAACTAAAACTAGAACTAATCAAAAAATCCACGGAGCTTCTGAAATGAAGCTTTATAACACCCTAACTAGAAAGACAGAGGAATTCAAAACACTTGAAGATAAAAAAGTGAAGTTGTATACCTGTGGTCTAACGGTGTATTCACAACCACACATTGGAAACTGGGTGGCGTATATTTACTGGGATATTTTAGTTCGTACACTTAAGGCAAGTGGTTACGAAGTTGAACGTGTACAGAATATTACTGATGTTGGGCACTTAACTTCCGACGAAGATGCGGGTGAAGATAAAATGCTAAAAGGAGCGCTGAAAGAAGGACTCACAGCTTGGGAAGTTGCTGAAAAGTACATAAAAGTTGCCGACCGAGAAGCCTTTGAACTACTTGGGTTACTGCATCCTGAACATATGCCACGAGCTACCGAATATATTCCGCAACAGATCGATTTTGTTAAAACCTTGGAAGAAAAAGGTTTTACCTACGTTATAGAAGATGGAGTCTACTTTGACACCAGCAAGCTAGAAAATTATGGTGAGTTGGCTCGCCTAGATATTGAAGGTCTGCAGTTTGGCGCACGTGTAGAAGATACTGGAAAAAAGAATCCTACCGACTTTGCGGTCTGGAAGTTTTCTAAACCAGGAGAAAAGCGAGACATGGAATGGGATTCACCGTGGGGTATGGGGTTCCCGGGTTGGCATCTTGAATGTTCCGTCATGGCCCGTGAGATTCTTGGCGATACCATAGATATTCACACCGGAGGTATCGACCACATACCCGTACATCACACAAATGAAATCGCACAAACCGAGGCAGTTACTGGCAAAAAGTTTAGCAACTTCTGGATTCACGCTAACCACATCAAGGTTGATGGCACCAAGATGAGTAAATCTCTTGGCAACATACACACTCTGCAAGATATCTTAGACAAAGGTTTCGGTCTACAGGCCTTTAAGCTAGTAGTTCTAAGCAAACACTACCGTACAGAAGGTAACTTCACATGGGAAATACTGGAAGCCGCTCAAAACCGACTAAGAAATTGGCAAGCATCCGCCGACTTACGCTGGCAGCCACTTGAAGTGGGTAGTTGGTTGAATAATAGTCTAAACATGGATATTTTAAAAAAAGCATTCAAAGATGACCTGAATACCCCGCTTGGCATATCAACTATAAGTGGACTTATGGCTCAACTGGAAGAGCGTAAAATAAATTCAGAAGATATAGGATCACTTAATAGTTACTTATCTTACGTAAACGATCTTTCGGGCATCAACCTATTGAAACCCGATATTACCGACGAACAAAAACAACTCATCAAGAACCGCGAAGATGCACGTGAAGCAAAAGACTGGGCAAAATCAGACGAACTCCGGGATGAATTGAAAGAACAGGGCATAGAAGTCAAAGACACTCCAAACGGCACCATCTGGTCCCGCATCTAAGGTTATCCACCCACAACCTCAGGCCCCTAATATTACATCCAAATCAACACGACCGTGCTGTTTTGGATGTATGTTTTATATGGTAAGCTCATGAGATTCAAAAATTTTTACATAGCTTTGTAGCTGAAGGTCTTTTATTTCAGCCTTAAGATATTCTCTCGAATCATACTCAGACACCCATACACTATGCTGTACATGAGTAAACCTGAGTTCTTTAAGCAACAATCGCAATTGCTGTCTTTTGTTTCGTTCATCTTCTGGGATATCGAAAATTACCATTAAGCACGATCCCGGCAGCTTTTCGGGTTTAAATAACTGAAGTTTAGCGCGTCCTTGCTCGGTTAAATATGGATTACTCCCAATAAATTCGACCATACCATCACGCTTTAACTTATAAAAAGCATTCTGAAGTGAGCGTTTTTTAAAATTTGAACGGCGTTCAAGTTCATAAAAAAACTGATTCGGTTTATAAAGTAGTTTTAAGTTAGCATCAGAATAGGGTAGTAGAGCTTCAAGTAAATACGCAGCCGCAGATTTGCTATTAGACATAAGCATATAATACATCAAAAACAGGACGGTCGTGCTGTTTTTGATGTATTTGCAAGTTGTAAAATTATTGAAGAATTAGGCTTGTAAAGGATATAAGTCTAGGCTTGTTGGGGGTTTTTGCCGGTTAGTTTGTGTCTGATTTTGCTGGCAAGCTTCAATGGGGAATCGTTTACCTTTAGATCATCGCGATGCTCGAAATAATCCAACAGAAGAACCTTCACGCAACCTGCGGCAGGAATGGCGAAGAAACCGCCGATAGGGCCAATAAGTGCTGTCCCTAAAATCACCGAAACAAAAACTACCAAAGGTGGCATGCTGGTTGTTTTTCCCTGTACCATTGGCTGCAAAGTAACGTTTTCAATCTGTTGGTATATTACAAAGAAGGCAAGTAGAATAAGCGCACTAGGCGTGTCTTTCAATACCAGCGCAGCGGTCACTACTAAAATTGCGGCCAGAGTATTCCCAATCATCGGAATTAAGCCAAGCATAAAAACAATACCCGCAAGCGGAAGTGGGTAAGGAACCTGAAGAAGAGCCAGGGCACCAAGGGCGGCTAGTGCAGCTACTAAAGCAACGGAAACTTGACCTATTACAAAACCAGTAACAGCTTGATACATTTTGTAAGCCACACGTTCATGTCGAGCACGAAGCGCAGCATCGCGGTAAGCAACATCAGCAAAGCGGTTTAGTAGCTTGTTACCGCCAGTCAGCATAAGAATAGAAACAACCAGCGTTGTAATTACAAGGAGGAGGCTTGCAAAAAATTGACCGACACCACTAACTATTTGGGTACTGTAACGTACTGCCATCTGACGGGAACTTTCTATCATCCGATCAATGTCATCGCGAAGTTCGTATTTTTCTATCAACTGCTGAACGTCTTCGTTGCGGTAGAATGACTTATTAAAGGTTTCTGGGAATGTTTTCACAAATGTACTGGTTTCACGAGTTACTGGTGGAACTAAAGAGCCAACCAAAAAACTAATCACTACAATGTGCAGTAATAGTACAATCGCAATAGCCGGGCCGCGTCTTTTGCCAGGCATATATTTGCTGAAAAAGTTAACCGCCGGGTTAAGTGCTAACGCAATAAACAGGGCGACTAAAATCATAATCAAGGCATCGAACATTTTAAAGACCGCAAGTACACCTATGGTAAATGCGACAGCAAGAGAGAATATTTTAACGACGTTTTTGGTTTCTACATTCATATTTATAGTCATGTCGCAAGTATAGCACGCAGTAAATAGATGAAAAAGGACTAGCTACGCAGTGCTATTTCACGAAGTTCTTTGAGTGCTGGCTTGCTTGCTCTGCCAGTACGCGGAATAGCGTCGAGCATAATAACAGTATCTGGTCGCCAGAAGTTTGGCATAGTTGTTTTTGAAATATTGAAAACATCTGCTTCAGAAAGCTCACCTGCAACAAAAAACACAAACCTATCACTGAGTTCGGTATCGGACTGGATACTCATAACCACAGTTTCGCGGACGCGCTTGTCTTGCATCAATGCCCATTCAACGTCTCTTGGGTAAACAGTGTACCCAAATTTTTTCATTTTCTCCTGGACTCTACCCTTTAGATGTATGTTTCCGCTACTGTCAAATTCACCAATATCACCACTGAGCCAGTAGCCGTCTTTCGTGGTATGTTCCTTGGTTGCCGCTTCATTTTGCCAATAGCCTGGGAATAGGCCAGGTGAGCGCATGGCAATTTCACCGTCTTTTTGTATTTTAATTTCAACGCCTTCAAGTGGCTTTCCTACACTACCGGGTATCCGTGAATCCAGTAAATTAGAAGTTAAAAACCCCATTTCTGATGCGCCGTATCGTTCAAGAATTTCTTGCGCAAAACGTTTTTTAAATTTCTGCCACATGGCAGGCGGTAGAAACGAAGATCCAGAAATGCATAACCGCACATTACTAATGTCATAGCTACCTTCAGGGTTGTGGTCGATCAAACGAGAGTAGACAATTGGCACATGCATGAACAAAGAAATCTTACCGGTTTGTAAGGTTTGTAGAGTTTCTTCCGGATCAAACCTTTCTTGCAGGTACATTGTATTTCCGTGTACCAACGTACCCGTAAGACCAACACATAAACCATGCCAATGTGAAAGTGGTAGAGAAATTAGTAGTGTATCTTCATGATTCCAATTCCATAATGATGAGACTGCTTGAATGTTCCAAAGGTGGTTTGCGTGAGTGTATGGCGTGGCCTTTGGTTTTCCTGTTGTTCCTGAAGTAAATAGCATTGAAACAACCTGTTCTTTTGATGGTAATCGAATGGGCTTTAGTTCTGTGCTTTTAGTCTGGGGAGCCATGAGATTTTTGACATCCCATATATGGGCTGCTTCGCAGAAATTCATATGCTCAGAATCAGTAATAATGGCCTCGGGCTTCATTTGATCAACAACATTCTGAGCTTCAAGCTTCTTGAAATTCGGGTCCAGTGGCATCGCTATATGCCCGGCGTGCACAATACTTAAATATGCCACAATAAATTCAAGAGAATTCGGAAGTAGAAGTGCCACAATTTTTTGAGATCCACCATGCAATTTTTCAAATTCATTACCAGAGGTGATTTTAACCAACTCCCACAACTGTTCCCATGTTGTCGTCTGGTCTTGAAATATAACAGCCGGCTTGTCACCAAAATTACGAGCGTTGTACTCCAAATAGTCAGTAATGTATGGGTTTGTTTCTTTCATATCTTACCATTGTAACAAAGTAGTGAAGTTCAGCACGTTCTTGGCGCTGTAAAATCTGGTACCATAGAAGGCATATGCAGAATCTTATCAAACGTAATGATGCAATCGATTTAATACGAGGGTATTTCCTATTTGTTATTATTATTGACCACCTTCACCGTTTCTTCGGTTTCTACGACCTGTTTACTGGAGGAGGTACACAGTGGGTTTCGGCCGCAGAAGGATTCTTTTTTGTATCAGGCATGATGATCGGCCTTGTTCGTGGACGGAAAGCAATTGACAAACCACTGTCTGACCCAACTAAGAAACTACTGTCTCGAGCCGCACTGCTGTATGTGTGGAGTATTGGCCTAACATTCTTATTTGTTGTTATTGGCCATTATTTTATGGGCAACGAAGGTCTAAAGCCTGGCATGTTTTATGGTGAACCTCTAGGTAAACTCATTAGCTACACTCTTCTACTACGTTACACCTATGGCTGGGCAGACTTCTTGGCTTATTATGTAATCTATCTCGCTCTTTCCCCAATAGCAATTTGGTTACTCAGAAGAGGAAAGTGGTACCTTCTCATGGGTATAACATTCTTGATGTGGATGTTTATCGGTCGCAACATCCAGCTTAGTTGGCATCTTCTATTTTTCTGGGGCGCAGTAGCAGGCTTCTATCTACCTGAGATTGAGAATTGGTTTAAATCACTTAATCCACGTCTTCGTAAAATACTGAGCGTTGGTCTTATATCAATCGCCTCAATTACTTTGGCCATCAGCCTCTTCTTCAATGCTACCCTAAACTTTTTACGATCGAACCCCGGTATACCAAGAGGTGGGATCAACGTTGAATACCTGTATTGGTACAACTCCGAAGTTCTTGCGCCAATATTTGATAAATACACACTTGCATACGGAAGATTGCT
>DAIUJM010000024.1:0-3226 GCA_036848695.1 Candidatus Saccharimonadota bacterium | reverse complement strand
ATTTTTATGAACAAGAACAAATCAAAGAAGGCCTACCAGCCAAGACAGCCTTACCGACGCGATAGAGGCCAAAGAGTGCGCCGTCCAGCGCACAAAAGTCGTTTGCCCAAATGGCTTGCTCGTCAGCCGCTTGTTATGCGATTCAGCCGCATGACCCGAAGACGTAAAATTGTGCTCATAGGTTGGACTGGTGGAGCGACCCTAATTGTTATAGCGCTGTTTACTACGTTATATTTTGCCAACTCACTCAGCAGTAAAGACAAAATTATGAACCGTAATAAAACCGGTGTCACGCTTGTTGATCAAACTGACAAGGTATTTTATGAATTTTATAACGCTCGTTCCGATACCTACGTACCGCTTGATCAAATAGCCCCTGTAGTTAAGCAAGCCACCCTTGCTTCAGAAGACAAAGATTTCTATTCACATGCTGGCTTTTCGCCTCGCGGCATTGCAAACGCGGTATATCAGAACATTCGACCCAACGGTCTTGATAACGGTGGCTCTACGGTAACCCAACAGCTAGTTAAGAACTCTTTGCTATCCGAAAAACGTAGTCTGCTACGAAAGTATCAAGAACTTATCTTGTCGGCGGAGATTGAACGACGCTATAGCAAAGACGAAATTCTAGAAATGTATTTAAACTCAGTGTACTTCGGTGAAGGTGCTTTTGGCATTGAAGACGCGGCCCAGGTCTACTTTAATAAGCCAGCTCGAGACCTAACAATTGCCGAAGCCACACTTTTAGTTGGGTTACTACCGGCGCCTTCCGCTTACTCTCCAATCTCTGGAAGTCCTGAAAAAGCTGAGACTAGACAAGATTATGTACTTTCTCGAATGCTAGAAGATGGTTATATAGACCAGGCAACCCAGCAGGCGGCAGACGGTGCGCTACTCAGGTATTCAGCAGAAACTCTGTCTAGAGATTTCCGAGCACCACACTTTGCCTTAATGGTTAAAGAAGAACTTGAAAATAAGTACGGCGAAGAAAAAATAGCGCGTTCAGGCTATCGAGTAGTCACAACTCTCAACCTAGACTGGCAAACCAAAGCAGAAAACGCAGTTTCCGCTCAGGTCACACGACTTGCTCGTAGCAACGTTAGTAACGGTGCGGCTGTTGTGATTGATCCAAGCAGTGGAGAAATCAGAGCCTTAGTAGGTAGTCACGACTGGGAAGACACAATAAACGGCAAGCTAAACATGACCACCGCAACTAGACAACCAGGATCCTCTTTTAAACCCCTGGTCTACGCAAGCGGTATTGAAAATGAGGTATTTAGCGCAGCCTCAACTTGGGAAGACAAAGTAACAGATTTTGGCGGTGGCTACAGCCCAAAAAATTATGACCTTCGCTATCACGGTACCGTGACCACTCGCCAATCTTTGGCCAATTCATACAATATACCAGCTGTTGCTGCACTACAAAAAAATGGCATTGAAAATACCGTTACAACAGCCAAAGAACTCGGTCTTACGACACTTGAAGACGCCGAGTCATATGGGCTTTCATTGGCACTTGGAAGTGGCCAAGCAAAATTAACAGAAATGACCAATGCGTACGCTACATTTGCCAACCAAGGTAAGTACAACGAACTCACAACAATCACCAGTATTACCAACAAAGACGGTAAAACAATATTCACCCACAAGCCAAAGAACAAATCTGTAATCAGCGATCAGACAGCGTATATTATGTCTTCAATGATGTCTGATTCTACGGCACGAAGCGCCACATTCGGCAGTAGTCTAAATTTGCAAGGTCAGCGACCAGCGGCAGTTAAAACCGGAACAACCGAAAATTACCGAGACGCATGGACAATAGGCTATACACCAAACCTTGCTGTAGGCGTCTGGATTGGAAATAACGACAACGCACCTATGAGTAGCGTGGCTGGCGCAAGCGGAGCAGCACCAATTTGGCGTTCAATTATGAACCTGACACTTGCCGGAACGCCTGTGCAACAATTTTCTAAACCAAATGGTCTCAGCGTTAGAAGTATCTGCCGAAACAACGGAGCCTTAGCCCAAAACGCAGGCGACAACACTATGACTGAATACTTCCGGCCCGGAACACTTCCTACCACCACATGCAATACCACCGTAGCCCCGCAACAGAACAATGAACAAACTCCGACCAATCAGCAAAACGATAAGCCTGCTCCAGTCAAAGAAAAAGAAGAAAAACCAAAAGACGATCCACCGGAAGAAGATCCAGAGGAAACACCTCCCGTTACACCGCCAGTAACTCCAACCCCGCTATTTAATCAGTAATCAGCAACTAAGTTTACTTCAGAAACTGGAGTTATTGGTCTAAAAAAATATATACTATGTAGGTTAATAAACAACGTAAGGAAAGTTGACTATGTCTGAAAAATCAAAAATGAACTGGCTCCGCGCGGCCGTACTTGGTGCCAACGATGGTATTGTTTCTATTGCAGCACTGGTAGTAGGTGTAGCAGGAGCCACAAACGATACCGCCACAATTGCCACCGCTGGTATGGCAGGTTTAATTGCTGGTGCGCTTTCTATGGCAGCAGGTGAGTATGTCTCGGTCAGCACACAGCGTGATGCCGAACGCGCCTACATTGCAAAAGAAGAAAAAGAACTTGAAGAAGATCCTGAAGGTGAGTTAGAAGAACTAATTCAGTATTACCGTGGCAAAGGCCTTAAACGCGCTACCGCCAAGCAGGTTTCCCTTGAACTGACAGAAAAAGATGTACTCGCTGCTCATCTAGAGGCTGAGTTCGGCCTTTCCGAACACGATTTAACGAACCCTCTAAATGCCGCCTTCGCTTCGGCCGTTTCATTTATTGCCGGTGGTCTAATTCCAATTGCCGCAATCATTATTCCGCCAAGCAACTTACGCGTTTTTGTCACCTTTGGTTCAGTTGTAGCCGCCCTAGCAGTTGCCGGTTACATTAGCGCCAAAGTCAGTGAAGCAAACATTGCAAACGCCATTCGCCGAGTAATCTTCGGCGGCACCTTCGCCATGATAGTAACCTACACCGTCGGCACAATCTTCAGCATTTCAGTATAAAAGATTGAACCGCATTACCAAAAGAATTATATATAACCCATATATTTCAGTTGACTAAGACCCGCAACCACTAAACTAAAAAGATTAATTACTAGAATAATCTTCGTGAACACTGAAGTATTCGCCCAAAAACCAACCAATGTTCTGTAAGTAGCAAAATATTTAATAATCCGAACAACTACCAGTATG
>DAIUJM010000023.1:0-10851 GCA_036848695.1 Candidatus Saccharimonadota bacterium | reverse complement strand
CAAGTTCAGGATGACAGCACGCTAGTGATGAGCTAGAGAATTACTTGAGTTCTTGGAGGGCGCGATCTTTTTGTGGATCACGGCTATTCTTGAAGTCTTCTTCCGTAAGAGTGACTTCAATATCTGGCTTAATGCCTTCTTTATTCACATTCACACCATTTGGCGTAAACCAGTGAGCTACGGTCACCTTCAGCTGAGCACCGCCAGGAAGATCAATCAATTCTTGCACACTGCCCTTGCCGAATGATTTAGCACCAATCAAAGTGGCGACTTTATGATCATGTAGTGCTCCGGCTAAGATTTCACTGGCGCTGGCGCTACCTTCATTAATCAGCATTTTAGTTGGAATACCTGCTAGTGGTGGATTATTTCCAGTACGTAGCGATGCCGTTGTTTTACCACCTTCTCGTTCTTCAACCACCACTTTGTTATCTAGCCAAAGACCGGCAACTTTGACCGAACTATCTAGTAATCCTCCGCCGTTGTTACGAACATCAAGTACAATCCCCTTCACATTCTTCGACTTGAAGTCTGCGGCAGCCGCACTGGCAAGCTGATAAGTGTCGTCACTAAACCGTGTGATCTTAAGATAGCCAATATTTCCTTCTAGAATTTCGCTTTCGACACTTGGAACAGTAATTTTTTCGCGAACAATCGGTATTTCAATTTGTTGACCATTTCGAATCAAGGTTAGCTTAACGGTAGTCCCGGCTTCACCACGGATCTTCTTCACCGCATCAGCAACGCTTAGCTGTGAGGCATCTTCACCATCTATTTTTACAATTACATCACGGGCACGGACACCAGCTTTTTCAGCAGGAAAGCCACTAAGGGGTGTGCTGATTATAATTGCACCATTTTGTTCAAGTAGCTCGGCACCAATACCCGTAAACGTTCCATCAAGATCTTCTTTGAACTCCGCTGCCTCTGAAGCGCTGAGAAACGTAGTGTATGGGTCACCTGCGGCATCAACAAGCCCACGTGTCAGGCCATCTTGTAATTTCTGCATATCAAGCTCGCCGTCGTACTTCTTCTTCAAAAGATCAAAAACTTTTTCGGTTGTGCTGAAATCAAGGTTCTGGCTCAGGGTCGAACCACCCTTATTGGTATACGGGGCGAAGAAATAATCGCCAATAGTCTGGAATCTATTGCCAGCAACAAAAGCCAGTACAACAGCAATCAACAACGTGCCGATTGAAACGTGTTTTGGCCACTTCCGACGGCGCACTTCACTACTCTCTCTTTCTTTCATACTCTAAAAATTGTACCATGGTTATGGCTATATGAATGACCTATTTACTATAAAAACCCTCGACTTTGAAGAATTTGAAGTGTGCCACCAGGCTCTTTCACCACTTAAAGTGCCTTTAGAACAAACGCCCTTATGGGGTGACTTTGATGATTCAATTGCAAACCGTAGCTTTCTTGGAAGTTTTAGATATGATGACGCCGAGGGCAAAATGGTTGCCATAGCCAGCGCCACTCTCTACCAGCAAAAAGGCCGAGATTGGATCTGGATCAAACATGGACCACTTTTTGCTAGCGTCCCGAACACAGAAGTTATCCAAAAAATGTGCTCAACCCTGCGCTCTCAATTTAAAGAGGTCGCCGGTACAAAACCATTGTTCATTCGGCTGAGTATGCCACAAAAAGTTCATCCACTACTACTACCATTCGAGCACACCATGTATGACGAAACTGTTGTGCTCGACCTCAGCCAAACAGAAGATGAAATACTGGCTGGCATGAGCCAGAGCGGACGCCAGGGCTACCGAAGAGCACTGAAAGCCGGCGTAGAGATTAGAGAAATTACCGAAAACACCACTCAGGTATTTAGTAGCGAATGCTATCCAATCCTAGCTGAAACCGGAAAACGTGGCGGATTTGGTATTCATCCTGAATCACTCTACACCGCTATGCTAGAAAAACTAAAAGACAAGGTCCGCCTCTACTGTGCATATTTTGATGAAACGATCGTAGCTTGGGCAATAACTACCGAATATGACGGATCGGCACTCTACTACTACGGCGGAAGCAACGACACAGCACGTGATACCTCGGCGCCATACCTGCTTCATGTTGAAATCATTAAAGCTATGCAAGCTCGAGGTAACGCCACCTACGACTTTATGGGTATCGCCGGCAAAAACTACCCTTCCCTCGCCAATGTAACCCAATTTAAGCTAAAATTTTCTAAAAATATCGAAAAAGTCCCTCAAGCATACGACCTTCCACTACAAAATATAAAATATCACGCCATTTCATTAGCAATTAAAACGAAGCGTAAAATAAAACTCTAACCGTTAAGAACTACTAAGTGTAAAGTGTATGAATTGAATCCCAGGCACTATTTTTACATCCATTTCGCTATAACGCCCGTTAACTGCAAAGTTATACTGACTAATATGGGCCCAACCCCCAGAGACAGATTCAACATACGCCACGTGTCCTACCCCACCAATCATAGCGGGTGGGATATACATTACTGTGTCGGGTGCTGGATTACTGTCGGTGTAGCCATCACCGTTCCTGGCAACTGTACCAGGCCACTCATAAGCCATTCCCCTGCCACCAAAACCTGACACACGGTGATTTGCCGCCATTTTCCAAGCAGCATATGATACGCACTCCCTATTGTATAACCTCCAAGTATCTATGAGGGAATCTTGTGTAGCATTACACCAGACACCGGGATATCCGCCACCACAAAATATTTCACCAGTATAATTTTTCCAGGTAAATCCTCCGTAGCTGCCAGAGTATGGAACATGACCCGAACCACCCGTTAAATTAGCGTACATCTGTGCTTGAGCAGTTCGTAATTGTGAAATTTCTTTACTTAAGCCCGCTACCGAAGCATCAAAAATGGCTTTGTCCTGGTTTACAGATGTAAGTTTTGCACTAGCTTCGGCATTCTTTTGATCCAGTGCGCCCCGTAAACTCTTTTGTTCGTCCAGTATTGCAGTTACTTCTTTCTTCTGACCGTCCAATTGAATCTTTAGACGTTCAATTTCGTCCATGGTACCGCTAATACTGTCTTTAATTCGATCCCTGTATTCTTGCTTGTCAACGAAATCACCAAGATTTTTGCTTGATGCAATCATCTCCAGTGGTGAAATATCACCCTCTATGTACATTGAACGAATATTGGCAGAGAGCAAGCCTTTTTGTTCTTCGAGTCTATTTTGAGCTGCATCAATCTGATTAGTCAGTTCTGTTTGACGTGCGGTATTAGCGTCTATCTGGGCTTGTATACCAGCAATTTGTGTTTGCAATTCATTGATTTGGCCTTGTATATCGTTTGCTTGAGCTCCTAGTGCATTTGCTTGTCCCTGAGATTGTTGTAACTGGGCTTTTTTCTGGTTAATTTGATCGTCAAATTGGTCAGCATGAGCAGTCGTTGGGGAAAGAATACTAGAAATTACAACTACACTGGCTGCGATTAAGGGGGTCAGCTTTGGCAGGTTTTTACTTTGGTTTTTGTGGTGGACCATAGATAATACTAAATTACCATAAGCATTAAAAAAAATCAAATTATGATATCAACTTTACAACATCACGGGCTACTATTACGCAAGCGCTCAATCCTAACAATTGCCTGCTTCCATATGAGCGTAAATTGAAAGTAGATCACCGTGATCAATCATAGCCATACAACCAAAGTACCAATGACCAACCAAGGCTTGTGACCATCCCTTATATAAGGTCCCACCTTCAACCGCGCGTATTGCCGTACCTGCTCGTGCTCCGTAGTCAACGCCGTCATGACCAGCAGCACCGTAGCCATACATCCACGGGTTCTCACCAAACCCCTGGGTTATAGGAGCGTTGAGTGGCTGTGCCCACCTGCTACCTAGATAGTTCGTTGGGTTAACCGCTCTACCACCAACTTGCGCTCTCAGGTGAAGATGAGAGCCAAATGAGTTACCGGTGTTGCCTACAGTACCAATAACAGTACCGGTGCTTACATTGCCCGAACTTGGAAGATTACGCAGATCGACTCTTGATAGAGCAGACTGTGCCGCTCTGATTTCAGACTGTAGCTTCTCTATGTCAACCTGCCTACTTCTCACCTGCTCATCAAACGCCGCCTTATCTTGGTTTACACTGGCGAGTTTGGCACCAGCTTCATTGTTTTTTTGATCAAGCGTACCGCGAAGAGTCTTTTGCTCATCTAAGATTCTGGTTATTTCACGTTTTTGTTCGTCGAGCTGTATTTTAAGCGCCTCTATTTCGTCCATAGTGGTGCTAATACTGTCTTTAATTCGGTCTCGATATTCTTGCTTGTCGACAAAATCACCAAGGTTCTTGCTAGAAGCAATCATCTCTAGTGGCGAGATATCACCTTCAATATACATAGAACGAATGTTGGCAGAAAGCATAGACTTTTGGTCCTCAAGCTTCTTTTGGGCAGCATCAATCTGAGTCGTTAGATCGTTCTGGCGAGCTGTATTGGTGTCAATTTGAGCTTAGATTGAGGCGATTTGATCTTGAAGCAAGTTGATCTCACCTTGGATACCTTGGGCTTGTTGGCCGAGAATGTGCGAATGTGTACCAGCAGCCTCTTTTTCCTGTTGTTTTTGTTGAATTTCTTGTTGAATTTCACTAATCGAGCGTGCTTGAACAATATGCAGGCTACCCAAAAATATACTCGTTAAAAAAACAGTAAGCACTACAGATACAAATTTATGACTGTTTTTTGTTTTTAAACTTTTTTTCATGGTGTATATCCAGATTAACATAAGCATATACGGTGGTCAATTTCATCCAGTGTGCGTATTTTTACGCTCAAATATCACCTACTTTACAGTTTTAAGTCTGAGGTGCTTGCGAATTGCCAGGTACGAAGAAAATGAACCGATCAAAATGCCGATTGCTATGGTTGAAAGTATCAGTATCCAACTCCATTCGTTGAACTGATTTACAGTTGGAGTAACCTCTTGTACGTAATCTCCCAGTTTTGGCGCCTGAGCTAGAACCACAAAGTAGAAGAACAACACTGCCAGAACACCAGCAATAGCACCATATATGCCCGCTTCTACTAAGAATGGGCCCCGGATGTACCACTTGCTTGCCCCGATTAACTGCATAATTTCAATTTCATCTTTTCGGTTAAAGATTGTCATACGGATAGTGTTGAGAATCACCAAGATAGAAATTGCGCCAAACACGATACTTGCCACCAGACCGGCATTGCGTAAGAACTTGGCAATACTACCCAGTCGATTAACCGCTGTGCGCTTGGCATCATCTTTATACGAATCTTTATCTACAATGGTTTTATATTTTTCTTGCCGAGTTACTTCTACCACTTTTTGCAATTTAGCCGTGTCTAGGGTTTTAACACGGATGCTCGCTGGGAAGGCATCTTTTGTTTGAGCAATTGCCTGAAGCGTTTTGAGATCATCTTTATTCTGTTCTTCAAAGCTAGTCTTGGCTTCTTCTTCAGAAATATACATAACTTCTTTAACTTCTAACTCTGGATTCCCGCGTAAATCTTCAGAAAGTTTATCTATTTGCGCCTTGGTGGCATTGGCCTTAAAGAATATAGAAACATCAATTTTATCTTCAAACGATTTGATAGTGTTAGTTGAAGTCATGCTAGCAAAAAGCGTCAATAATATTGAAGAAAGCGTGATTGTCATAACAATAGTTGCCGCAGTAGAAAGCCAGGCGTTACGCAAAAAGCTGTGCGCGCCCGAAACGAATACTCTACGAGTATTTATCAGTCGTCGTTTAAAACTACTGCCCTTCATTATTTAGCTCCTCCAGCAGTGTCACTTGCCACTCGCCCACCGTCTATAGTAATGACGCGTCGATTTAGCTTATGCACAATGTCTTGGTTGTGAGTTGTCATAATAACCGTTGTGCCATGCTGATTAATTTTTTCCAACACCGAAACAACATCCCATGCATGCTTAGGATCAAGATTACCTGTTGGTTCGTCGGCAATTAAAATTTTTGGCTGACGAACCACAGCGCGAGCAATTGCTACACGTTGCTGTTCACCGCCAGAAAGCTCTCTTGGAAAATTCTTTTCTTTGCCGTTAAGACCAACAAGGTCAATCACGCGCGGTACGGTGTAATTAATTTCTTTGTTGGTCATGCCAACTATTTCTAGTGCAAAGGCGATGTTTTCAAAAACCGTACGGTTTGGTAGAAGCTTAAAATCTTGAAAGATTGTACCGATTTTACGGCGTAACAGTGGTACTTCTCGGTTCTTTAGACGGTCGTAATCTATTCCGCCAACGACAATCTTTCCACTGGTTGGTTTTTCTTCACGAGTTAAAAGCTTGAGGAGCGTAGATTTGCCGGCACCAGATGTACCAACAATCAAAACAAATTCTTTTGGGGCAATATGAACAGAGACGCGGTCAAGCGCCAGCCCCTTCTTCCCATACTTTTTTGTAACCCTATCAAGCAATATCACGCTTATGATTGTACCAAAACCAAGAGAAAGTCACAAAGTTGTATCAAGATCAGGGTTTAGGAACACGGCCAAGAAGACAGACATCACTTACTACGCACTTTGCGCACTTTAATCTCAGTTCTTGCACAGCTTGCTTGGAATTTTCAGCATTTTGTATTTCTATAATTTCAAGACTCAATGCAACCCGACCACCACAACCCATATCTGCTTCACTAACTGATTCAGGTACCAACATTCTTACAGTATTAGATATATAGCCTCGTTTCTTCAGCACAACATCTGCTGAAGGCATATCTTCACTTCCAGGTCTTCTGTTATATGTATTCATGGAAATTATATTACAACACTTTGTGTTTTTTTATTGTTTTAATTTAAAAATTAATCAAGAATCACTTACCTTTAGCAAACCGCTTGGCCAACTGACCTCTATCAGACATCATACTTTTTCCGCTTTTTACAATGTGCTTGGCGAGCTTTCCGATTTTTCTTGATCTTGCGAGCACAGCCAAAATATAACGTTCAGCGTATTTACTGTGTTTCTCATCACCAAGCATTTTAAATAAGCGTTGAGCTTCCTGAAGATGTCTCACTGCACTTTCAGGATCGTACATTGGCGAATCTCCGCTTGCGTAAATATGGTGTTCATACAGAAGAATCTCCGCCAGTAACTGTGGGTCCTCGTCTCCTAGGATATGTGCATTTTCAAAAGATGTTGATGCGCTTTCAAAGTCTTTCAAACGGACGTGAAATAGACCTTGTTGTGCATATATTTTGCATTGTAATGATGGATCATCGGTAAGCTCTAATGCCCTATTCGACCAATGCAGTGCTTCGTTGTATTTGCTTTGCGATTCTTGAGTGCTATTTTGCTTGAGCAAAAGTTTAGCTTGCATACTAGTAGCAAGCATTGCTACTTCTGCTGTATCGAAGTCAACCTCAGCATACTCATTCTCATTAATACTGTCTACGACTATACCGTATGCTTTGTCTGGCAATTGCGAATCAAGATAGGCAGAACCCAGTTCCTCATGTTCCATGAGTAGTGATTTGGCCAATTTTATTTTTGATTGAGGTGCTGTAGTTTCACTCATAGTGATTTTGTTTTATGTAATTTCATGTTTTATTATAACATGAGAGTATGATATTTGTCAATTCAAGAATGGGTCAAGGTCACCTTCAAGAACTTTGGCCGCATCTTTTACTTCGAATTTGGTTTTGGTATCTTTTACAAGCGTGTACGGGTGCAATACGTAATTTCGTATTTGGTTGCCCCATGCCGCTTCTTGATTCGGCCCTTTGAGTTCTGAGATTCTTTCGGTATGCTGTTCGGTCTGGAGCTGTGCGAGTTTTGAACGCAAGATTTTTAAGGCAGTTTCTTTGTTTTGAATTTGAGATTTTTCATTCTGAATTGAAACAACAATGTTTGTTGGAATGTGTGTAATACGCACTGCTGAATCGGTGGTATTAACACTCTGACCACCGTGTCCTGAAGCGCGAAACGTATCTATTCTAATATCTTTTTCATCAATTTCTACCTCTTCAGGTGCGTCAATTTGTGGCAACACCTCAACCATTGCAAAGCTGGTTTGGCGTAAGTTATCAGCATTGAAAGGGCTCAGCCGAACTAAGCGATGAACCCCGTGTTCGGATTGAAGTTTTCCGTAAGCATTCACGCCACTAACCGAAATGACAGCAGATTTAATGCCAGCTTCATCACCGGATGATTCTTCTACCAACTCAGCCTTGTAACCTGCTTTTTCTGCCCACCTAAGATACATACGTAGCAACATGGCCGTCCAGTCCATGGCATCAACACCACCAGCACCGGCCTGCAAGCGTAATATTGCATCATGATCGTCATACGGACCATTATATTTCAACTCTTTTTGCAACCTTTCAAACGCTGCTTCTGCCTTATGTAACTGAGTGTCGATATCAGCTTTCAATGAATCGTCATCCAGTGAAGCCAGTTCACTAAGCTCTGCCACCAAAGATCTAAGTTCTTGCCAAGGCGTAAGCTGTGTCGTCAGCTTTGATTGCTGCTTACTCACTTCTTGCGCCTTTAAATTATCTTGCCAAATTTCTGGATCTTCTAGCTGTTTCGTCAGCTCCGTCAATTTTTCTTCACGCTCAGAAAAACCTGCTTCGTCCCAAGCTTTCTGAATACTAATTTGCAACGTCGTAATCTTCTTCAGTATTTCCTGCATGACTATAGTCTACAGGTTATAGAAGTTTGGTTCTAGGTTGTTATGTGGCTGCACAGTCTGATAGTCAAAATCTGCCTTAGGTACTTCGAATGGAAGTTGATAAGCTTCGTGCCCGAATTTTTCTCTAGCCATATGATATGCGGTTTGAAGTTCATTGGTTTCACCGACGCATTCGAATGGCTTCATAACACAATCTATTCCCAAAAGCCCCTTGAAGGTTTCGGTAAGACTGGCTTTTGCAAAGAGATCTTCCCCACCAAACAAAGCTTTTAATTCTTCCGGTTCAACAAATGGAGCGAATAAAAGATAGCTATTGGCGCACTTTGGGCAATCACCACACCACTTAAGTTTAGAGTTGTCTGCACCTAGTTCGTAATTCGCTCTGTTACATGAAGAGAAGCTGTGCCCGAACCTTTCCCAAGCATATTCGGTAAAGAGTTCAGCAATTTTAAGTTCTGAAAAACCACGTAGCGGCGACCCGACTTGAATATTAGGAGAAATATAATTGGTCACATATTCAGAAAATAACTGTTCAGCTTCCCAGGTCTTTGCCCATTGGTGATTAACTGGTAAATCGCCGATAAACTCATGCGGCTCTCCCCCTTCGGCGCCAATTGCGGCGAGAACAGTATTTTTACCAAACAAGATTGCTTCAATCAGTGCGAAGCTCAGCACTATATAGGTAATAGGGATATGCCCATTCAGACCACCGTCGGCCTGCGCCTGTTTGAGCGCCTCAATATCAACGGAACGTCTGACAGTCTTAAGCGGATACTTGAGCTCATCAAGCACATGAGGGTGACTTTGGCTGTACTGAATGTACCATGGTGTGTATTGAATGTCTTTTTCTTCAAGTAGAGTTGCTAGGAGCAGCGAATCTTTGCCGCCACTTTGCAGGGCAATAATTCCGTCGCCGCTGTAATTACTTACCGATTGTTCGGATTCACCAGCCTCAAACGTGGCTACGTCAGAAAGCTGTAGATCATTTTCAAACAAAAATTGGCTTAATCCTTCAGTGTAGATTTTTTGGAGGAACTGAGCTTGCCAGGAATCGGGTTGCGCTTTTTTGAAGATCACTTTTTTAGTTGGGAATGCTTTGTAGTATGAGGTGCTGGCGGTGTAGAAAGCTAGTTGCAATGTCTTTTCTAGCGCTTCTGGATTAGAGGACTGGATCTGCTGCGCGGGAATGACGATGCGTTCGTTGAAGTGGCGCTGGCCGTCAAAACTGTAATGGAAGTTCGCGATATTTGTTTCTGGGTCAAATGAATAATCTTCAAAAATGAAAGCTTGGTATGGTGACTGGTAAGCCATTTTAAAATTCCTCAACGATCTTTCTAAATTGTTCACCGCGGTCTTGAAAGTTCTTGAACATGTCAAAACTTGCACATCCTGGACTGAGCACCACCACGTCACCTGCTTTGGCGTTTTCTCGTGCGTGCGCCACAATGTCTGAAAAGTTTGTGGAACCGACAACTTCAAAGTTCGTGAAATTTGCGCTTCGGAATGTTTCAGCAATTCTTTCCTTAGTTTCACCTATCAAAAAAACCTGCTTAATATTTTCCCGCTCAGCTACAGACTCCGCGAGCTCGGTGTAGTCTAAACCTCTGTCAAAACCACCACAGATTAAAATTTCTGGGTTACTAAATGATTTTATTGCTGCAATTGTTGCACCTGGAGCTGATGAATAGCTATCGTTGTAGTACAGAGCCCCATCAAACTCTCTAACAAGTTCGAGGCGATGAGGCAAACCTTTAAACTGTGTAACGGCTTCTTTAATTGCCGAAGTGTCCTTCGTGAAGTTCCAAGAAGCTGTGATAGCGGCGCAAATATTTTCTAGATTATGCCTTCCGCGAAGCCCAACTTCTTCAACGGCACAAATAAGTTGTTCTTGAATTACGATGCGTTCTACCTCGTCATCCCAGCGAAAGCTGGGATCCACGGTTTCTGATTTCTGGATTCCAGCTTTCGCTGGAATGACGACATTCGCCCCTTCTTCCGTCATAAAGCGAGCTTTAAGCGCCTTTGATTGTTCAGCAATTTGCTGAGAATAAGTATTAGTTGGGTGGTATACCAAAAAATCTTCTTCAGATTGAAAGGCGGTAATGTTCGCTTTTGCAGCAACGTATTCTTCCATAGAAGCATGCACATCCATGTGATCCGGTTCGATCATCAAAACAACTGCAGTTTGTGGTGACTTTTCAAGATCCCACAACT
>DAIUJM010000022.1:2069-11908 GCA_036848695.1 Candidatus Saccharimonadota bacterium | reverse complement strand
CCAATAAGTTCCTTGCAGATACTGCTGAAAAACGAGGCTGTAAAGTTGTACGCTGTCCTTCACCATATCATGCAGCCGATGTTGTATTGCCGTTACTGAATAAAGATACGGTTGTATTGGCCAAAGGTTCACAGAATGGCGTTTTTGCCGAAGAGGCTGTAAAAGAGCTTTTGGCTAATCCACAAGATGCATACAAACTTGTTCGTCAGACCCAGCGTTGGCTGAATCATAAAGAATCTCAATTTCATGATGTATCAAAATAGACAGTTAATCGTTGGCGATGTCGCTATCAGTTACTGGGACGAAGGTCGCGGGCCGGTGCTTTTTTTTGTGCACGGATGGCTAGATAGCAAAGAAACCTTCAGCAAGATAATTACTGAGCTTAAATCAGACTTTAGGTGCATTGCGGTTGATCTTCCTAATTTTGGTGATAGCCAATTCATTGATTCGATTGTAAATATTGATGATTTCGCACATTTTCTCAGTGATTTTCTGGGTAAGTTAAAAATAGATGAATACTCTATAGTCGCTCATTCAATGGGAGGTCAGATTAGTATCTACTCCATTGCAAAGAGATACATAAAACCTAGGTCGGCAGTACTTATAGCTTCTTCGGGAATTAGAAATAACAAAAGTTTATCTAAAAAAATACTAAAAAATATTTCGTTAGTAGTAAGACTATTTGTACCGGAAAGGCTAAAGGATCTATTTTATAAGAAAATTGGCTCCGATTATAATACAGGTCTCAGTTCGGTACACAAAAAAATTATTAAAAACATATTGCGAGAGGATATTCTCGAAGAAGCTAAAAGTATAAAAATTCCGATTATTTTTATATACGGGGACAAAGATATTCACACACCAGCAAGATTCGGTAGGACTCTAGCTGATGCCGTTGATAATTCGGAGCTAATCATTATTCAAGATGCTGATCATTGGCTACATAAGGCGGATTTTTTCGAGATATCAGAAACAATCAGAGGGCTGAAAAAGTGAAATTAATTCGCTTCATAGTTTCACTGATTTGGTTCAAAATGCCCTTTCGTATTGTATATATGTTGCAACAAGTCGAATACGATCCCCTCCAATTTATCGCTTGGTTGATCAGAATGCCCGATCTACGTACTGTCATGAAACGCAAAAAGTTAATACAAACACGTAAAGCTAAGCAGCTTGTTTATGTTACGTATTTCTTGTGGTTTATAACTTTAGTTCTAGGACTGTTGCTGATTGTAAGATTCTTTATCGAATACATGGTAGCAGCGGTGATTGTACTGGCACTTCTATCTCCGCTAGTAACGTTGACGCTGGTTTTATTGATAATTATCGTAGCTAGGATTGTGTTTGTATCGCCCAGAGAAGATTTTATGATTCGACAAAGTGAGGAGAGGTTCATAAATCATCCAGGTATCAAAATTGCCATAGCCGGGAGCTACGGAAAAACTACCTTAAAGGAAATATTGAGCACAGTATTATCTGAAAAGTTTAATGTTGCAAAAACTGAGGGTAATATGAATACACCAATAGCTCACGCCAGATTTGTCGCCCAACTTGATAGCTGCGAGGATGTGCTTTTACTAGAGTATGGCGAAAGTAAACCTGGTGATATTGAGCGCTTTTGTCGGACAACACACCCAGATTATGCAATATTAACTGGCTTGGCCCCAAACCATCTAGATAGTTATAAGACAATTGATCTACTCGCCGAAGATTTACTTTCGCTAAGGAAATTTGTTGAGCATAATAAACTATTTTTACCGGCAGAATCTTCTTTACTGCAACCGTTTTTAAATGAACAGGATAACCTATTTAGTGCGCAAGCTGTCGATGGCTGGAAAATTTCCGATATTAATATATCAAACAGCGGCAGCACGTTCATTATGACCAAGCGTAATAATGTAATAAGGGCTGCAACTAAGTTACTCGGAAGACATCAGATTGCTCCATTAGCGATGGCTGCTAGCATAGCCAGTAAGTTGGGAATGTCGAACAGACAAATCGAAGTGGGAATAAGAAAAGTTGCACCTTTTGAGCATAGAATGCAGCCACTCTCTTTTGGCGGGGCTCAAATAATTGACGATACATACAACGGTAATTTAGAAGGTAGTCTTGCGGGAATATCCCTACTGGGTGAGTTAAAAGCTAAGAGAAAGATTTACGTTACTCCAGGCCTTGTTGAGCAGGGGGGCGAAAAAGTTGCAGTACACGAGAAGATAGCGAGTGCTCTTGTAGACACAGGTCCCGATGTTGTTGTTTTAATGCGTAATAGCTCGACAATGATAATTGAAAAACAACTCAGTAAACTAAAATTTCGTGGTCAAGTTAAAATTGAAACAGATCCACTCCAGTTTTATGAGAATTTAGAGCACTTCGTAGCAAATGGCGATGTAGTAATGATGCAAAATGACTGGACTGATAATTACAATTAAACTGTATTAATTGTAATTTAATTTGATATACTGTTTATATGAAAACAGTCGCAGTTATATTTGGTGGGCAATCAACTGAACACGATGTGTCAATAGTTACCGCACTGTCGAGTGTTGTTAAGCCCCTGGAATTAACCGGTGAATTTGAAGTTGAGGCTATCTATGTGTCTAAAGACGGTGCATGGTACTGGGATGACAAATTAAAAGATATCAATTTATACACTTCTGGAGAAATTGATGAATTTATTAAGCAGGCCTCGAAGTTGCATATACTTTTCGACAGAGGACTAACAATAGTAAAGTCCAGTAAATACGCAGGCCGTAAACAGTATAAAAAAATAGACGTGGTATTTCCTGCTATGCATGGGACGCATGGTGAAGACGGTGAACTTATGGGGATTCTCGAAATGGCCGGAGTACCGTATGTTGGTTGTGGCTTAGCAGCTAGCGCAATCGCCATGGACAAAGTTATCGCCAAGCAAGTAACCCAAAGCCATAATATCCCAAGCACACCATGGGTCTGGTTTTCGGCCGACGACTTGAGTAAAAACCCTTCCTCGGTAGTTAAGCTGTGTAATAGTTTGCAATATCCTCTCTTTGTAAAACCGGCACGTCTCGGATCAAGTATCGGTATTTCTAGAGTGACTAGTGCGAAGCAACTTATGAACGCTCTTGAAGTTGCAGCTCACTATGACGATAAAATAATTGTCGAGCAAGCCGTTAGCAATTTGATCGAAGTTACACTACCGATTATGGGAAATTTAAATCTAACCCCCGCACTTCTAGAACAACCACTTTTAACTAGCGAAGATTTTTTCGATTTTGATACTAAATATATGCAAGGTGGTAAAAAGGGTAAAAATAAAGGATCCAGCAAAGGCACACAGGGTTACAGTAACCTGCCTGCCGATTTACCTAAAGGATTATATGAAAAAGCAGAACAACTTGGCCTGAGTGCTTATAGAGCTGTTGGCTGTGAAGGTATTGCAAGAATAGATATGCTTATTGATTCCAAAACTAGTGATGTTTTCTTTAATGAAATAAACCCACTACCCGGGGGACTCTATTCTCACAACTGGCGAGTAGCGGGTATCTCAAATGTCACACTTGTACAGAAACTGATCGACTTAGCTGAAGAACGTTTTTTGCATAAACGAGACAGAATTACAAGTTTCAATACGAACTATTTGAAGCAGTTTAAGTGAAATTGTGCGGTAATTATTGATTGCGCACATAAGAATTGGGTTATGCGGCAATTAACGATTCGGTGGTAATTTTACCCAGTTGTTTATACGGTCTGGTTTCCGGTGGTGTCGGAACAGTGTAGCCCTCGAAGCCGATGTGTGGATTAGAAAACATTACAATCGCCCATCTTTTTACAACATCGTCTACCGATTCTTCATTTGCTATTACGTCGTGGTAGCCGAGTGGAAGCTCTGTATTTCCAAGTCGGTATTGATGTGGAAGACGATTCCAGCCTGCCCCAAGAAAGAATTTAGCTTCATGAAACTCGTGATTCACAGGCTTTAAAGAGAGCTCAAGCTTATGCATATATTGTTCGCTGCAATCAAATTCTGCGCCATTTTGGCCGGCAGCTAGTCGAAGACCTGCATGGCTTTCGCCAATAGCTAAAGTTGAAACACCTCTATCAAAGTGACCCTTCGCGAGATTTCCTGGGTTAGGGTAGTAAGCTATGAACCGAAGAACATCATTCAAGTGCGATAACTCAGGGGACATTATGTCGGTAATACCCATTTGCCAGTGATAGAGGTCTTCAAGTGCTCTATTCTTACTTCTTTGAGCTGCCCAATATATATGTTCTGCGGCATCAAGAAATTCACTCATTGCCTGCGGTACGTTGCCTCTCAGTCTTGATTCAACCACTTGTCTTGTTTGAGCACCAAAGTGAAATATATCCTTATTATCAGGGACAGTGCCACGGTCTGATTCCGATCCAGCAATGCGGGTATATTGTCCATAATCGCCATCGCCTCTGTCTGTTAGACAAAAACGTGTTGAATCGTGATGTTGTTCATCTAACTGCAAGAATGCCATATACTTTTTCATCGCATCAGCCAGATCATCTCCAGCCAGATCTATTACTACGGGTGAATATCCATCTTTTTTTATATCTTCTCTTAAATTAGTAACTTCGCTCATCATATCTCCTTTTGATTGATGAACTTGCGCAAGCTCTATATGTAGCGTACGTCGTAGCACTGTAATGCGCTAGACAGTTTGTTTTGAGTAAATTACACTTGAGTCAATGAAGTTTGACTATGTTATCGATCACGTTATTCAAAAAGAGATTATGAGTCGGTTGACTAAAGCTGAGTATTTTCGATTCTCTGAACTGAAGTCTGAAAAAATTGAATCCAATCTTTTTATGTATCACCTCCGTCAACTCATGAGACACGGATTAGTTGAAAAAAATGAAAATGGCTACCAGCTTACACGCTTAGGTAAATCATATATTGACCGTTCGACGCTTGAAACTTTGGTTCTTCGCCCTCAGGCAAAAATTATTACAATTCTAGCGGTCCAAAACAATTTAAACCAATGGTTGGTTTTAGAACGTCTTCACCAGCCATATCTCGGGTATCGTGGAATGCCTTCCGGCAAGGTTCATTATGGTGAAGATTTGCAGCACGCAGCGATACGCGAGCTGAAGGAAAAGGCTAATCTCGAGAACATTGATTTAAAGCTTCGCGGAAATATAATTTTGCGATATTACGCCAAAGACGAACCTTCTTTAATTGTTAGTCACGTTGTTGGATATGTTTTTTCAGGCAAAGCCGGTAATGTTAGCTCTGAATATGTGCGTCCAGAATTTCGTTCATTTTGGGACAAAGAGGTAACCTGTGAAGATACAAATAACTTCCAGGGTCATAACGAAATTATTGAGCTACTAGATACCGAAAATCTTTTCATAAAAACTCTGAACCTACCGTCAGACTACTAATTGTTAAGTGTAAGTTGGTTATGCTTGCAGTATTTAAATACAGAAGAGTACAATGCTTCTAATCACAAAAGGAGGACATTGTGGCGCTTACAGAGACACCGGTTGAAATTAACGCTAGTGCAGAAGTCGATTCGGAGAATTTAGGTTGCGAAGGTTGTTTTCTGAACCCTAAAGAAGGCGCAAGTTTCAAGCCCTGCACAGTGATAGATGCGTTACGGAATACACTTTCGATGCCACAATTTAAAATTGCGTTAAAAGTCGTATCGCGTCCCAACGGTGAGTTTACTAGAAAGGATATACTTTCCACGCCCGAGGAAGGTGATACTAAAGTGGCTCAGAATCAGAGATATTTGAGCGTTCTCAAATTTATT
The DNA here is from genome assembly GCA_036848695.1 of Candidatus Saccharimonadota bacterium. GTDB lineage: Bacteria > Patescibacteriota > Saccharimonadia > Saccharimonadales > UBA7683 > JACKGS01. The sequence continues at coordinate 6,146 of DAIUJM010000022.1, read as the reverse complement.
AAGAGTTCACCGGTTCTTGGAAGTCTCATTAGTGAATCGGGAATTCACGGTGGTCGCAAGTACGAGTTTGATGCTGATGGTATACAGACTGCATGTGGTGCCCTCAAAAAAGGCGCTGCGCTGACTGCCTCCAGGCAAAAAGTCATCAAAGCAGTGCAAAGTAATAAGACCGTAGGAAAAAAACGCAAAGCTCCACCAAGTAGTTCCGCGGCAACAACAAAATCAGCTGTAATCGACCTGTTGACCAAATCATCTGACGATCTAGAGTTTGTATGGGATTCGGGTTCGTCCCAAGGAGTGTTTAGCAAAATTAACGAAGTATACGGAAATCTTACCGAAAGTAATGATATTTATTCGATCGATAGAAACGGACGACCATATACTAAAATAAATAACTGCGTACCCGCCGAACAACGTGCGTTGTTGAGAAAACACAAGCAGGAAGCTTTTGTCGAAGGAGTAGAAGCGCTCACCGACCTTGGAGATAGTGGTAATGAGGTATGGTCGGACATTGCGGAATATCTTTCTGGCGGACAGCGGTTACCGCTTCTAGCAAAAGCCTCTCTTGCAGAACTTATCTTAATAAAAAATGATCTAGAATTATACGATTTATTACCCGACGGTTGCCCAGACACTGTTTACGCAAAACTACGGCACGTTCGTATTGTAATTAATGAGATATTGCATGTGTGGGATATGGGAGATTCCGCCGTTTATCGTAACAGGGATCCGTTACCGAATGTTGCTCGGGTAGATGCAGGCTGGGGTGATAAAGCAAACTGCAAAGGAGTAGATCCAGATCTATTCTTCCCGGAACGTGGAGCGTCGACAAGAGAGTCTAAAGAAGTTTGTCGTGGCTGTACAGTAAGGGAAGAATGTCTTGAATTTGCACTTGTTAGTGGCGAGAAATTTGGTATATGGGGAGGTTTAAGTGAACGGGAGCGCCGGCGTATTAGACGCCAACGCGCACAGGCACGTAAACTTGTAGAAGTTGAAGAAGCGATAGAGGCGTAGATACCTCTGTTAATTAAACATTCCATCTGATACACTGGGCGTTATGAAGCGATATAATCCAAAAGAAATCGAGCCAAAGTGGCAGCAGAAGTGGGAAGAGTCTGGAATATATAAGGCAACCGAAGATTCTACTAAGCCAAAACGCTATGTTCTTGAATACTTTCCTTACCCAAGCGGTGCTGCTATGCATGTTGGTCATGTACGCAACTATACAATCGGTGATGCGATCGCTCGGTTTTATAGGATGCAAGGTGAAAACGTTCTTTACCCAATGGGATGGGATAGTTTTGGCTTGCCGGCAGAAAATTACGCCATTAAAAACAACATTAGCCCTAAGCAGGCTATAGCTGAAAATACCGCAAAGTTCAAACAACAGCTTACTCAAATGGGATTCAGCTACGACTGGTCAAGAGAAATTGACAGTTCAAAACCGGAATACTACAAATGGACACAATGGTTCTTCAAATTACTTTTTGATCGTGGTCTTGCCTACCAGAAAGATAGCCTTCAGTGGTGGTGTAATACTGATAAAACCGTTCTGGCAAACGAGCAGGTTGAAGCGGGTAAGTGCTGGCGCTGCGGTGACATTGTTACAAAAAAGCCATTGAAGCAGTGGTTCTTCAAAATTACCGATTACGCCGATAGGTTAGTCGAAGATCTAGAAAAGCTTGATTGGTCAGATTCCATAAAGTCTATGCAAAAAAACTGGATCGGCAAAAGCAAAGGCGCTGAGATCGAATTTCAGGTTACCTCCGCAGTGTCATCCTCTGGCTTGACCAGAGGATCCAGTAATAATGCCCGAAGCTACATCATGGGCGTAGATGATATCACCGCTGAGCTAAAAGAAATCGGCATCAAAATTAATGAAAAGACCGATGACAATGTCTTTAAAGTCACGATTTCCAGTAAACAGTTAGCTGAATATGAAAAACTGATTGCAGAAAAACTCAAGCCAGGTTTTTGGAACGAATATGTTGGTGAAGAAACAGTGTTTACTTTCAAGGATTCCCAAGGTAGTGTCTCGCGACATATTTTGAACACTGAAACCGAAACTAATATCCTCAATCTATGTAATGAATATCCAAAAGCTGATTTTGACAGTGTTCCGAATATGCTTGCTGGCAATGAATGGTATAAAGACTGGATTCCCGATCAGGTCGGGAATGACAAACCAGTAATACGTGTATTTACTACCCGACCCGATACGCTTTTTGGGGCAACGTTCATGGTGCTTGCACCAGAACATGAATTGGTCCAGAAGATTACGACTAAAGAACGAAAAACTGAAGTTGATTCATACATCAAACAAGCACAGGCAAAATCTGATGTGGAACGCCAGGAAACGAATCGTGAAAAAACAGGTGTTTTCACAGGCGCCTATGCCATTAATCCAATTAACGATGAAAAAATTCCCGTATGGATCGCTGACTACGTTCTTACAGGTTATGGAACTGGAGCGATTATGGCTGTTCCAGCCCACGATGAACGCGACTTTGAGTTCGCCCAGAAGTTTGATCTACCGGTTATTGAGGTTATTGCCCCAGATTTCGGTAGTCCTCTAGCCGATTCAGTCGATGTAACGGGACCGGTGGTTATTGGCTATGACCCAATTACCAAACAGTTCATGAGTCTAATAAATACAAAAAACGAGATGCGCTGGCTGGCGTCGGGCGGCTTAAACGATGGTGAAAGCTATGAAGATGCGGCCCTACGTGAATTAGCCGAAGAATCTGGGTTTACAGAGGTTGAAAAGCTTATAAAACTAGGCGGTCCAACTTATTCCTATTATTTCAATTCTAATAAAAACAGTAATCGTCGTTCGTTCAGTTTCATGTATTTAGCAATTATTGATGCAAATAAACAAGGTGACGAATCACTTGAGTCGCATGAAGCGGATCGAGAAGAGTGGTCAAGCGCAATAGATATTCTCAGTGATTTTGAAAAAGAACCAGATGGCCGAGGTCACTGGATTGACGGTATGCAGCGTGCTCAAGATGCAGCCGCTTCGTTTGAAGTTGGCAAAGAATACGTAGGACCGGTTATTTCCGGGGAAGGTATTTTGTTCAACTCATATTCTTATAACGGCTTAAGAACCAGTGAGGCTCGCGATAAAATTGTATCTGATTTAGCTACGAAAGGTGTTGCCGAAGAAGTGGTTAATTACAAAATTCGAGATTGGTTGATTTCACGCCAACGTTATTGGGGTGCGCCAATCCCTATTATTCACTGTGAAGTTGATGGTGCCGTTCCGGTACCGGCGGATCAGCTTCCGGTTGTTCTGCCCGAGCTTACAAACTTCCAGCCTACCGGTAAGGGGAGTGCACTTGCCGGTGCTGAAGATTGGATCAATACAACTTGTCCGAAGTGTGGTGGTCCAGCTAAACGTGAAACCGATACCATGGATGGTTTCGCTTGTTCAAGCTGGTATTTCCTGCGTTTTGCAGACCCACACAATAACGAAGAACCATTCAGTAAAGAAAAAGCTAAGTTCTGGCTGCCAGTAGATGATTACATTGGTGGTGCTGAACATGCGGTAATGCATCTTCTGTATGCCCGAATGTGGACCAAGGTAATGTTTGATGCTGGCTTAATTGAATTTGACGAACCTTTCATGGCACTCAGAAACCAAGGAATGATTCTAGCGCCAGATGGTCGCAAAATGAGTAAAAGCTGGGGTAACGTGATTTCGCCTGACGAGATTATTGAGCAGGGTTATGGTGCCGATGCTATTCGTTTGATGGAACTCTTCATTGGCCCGTGGAATCAAGAAGCTGCCTGGTCGGTTGAGGGTATGGGCGGCTGTTTCCGCTTCCTCCAAAGATTATGGACCTTGGTTCAAGAATTTATCGAAGAAGACTCGTCTCGTCATTCCAAACTTGATTTGGAATCCAGTAGAGACATAAGTTTCGCAAGCGAAACGCAAAATAAACTAGATTCCCGCCTTCGCGGGAATGACGGGCTACTTCAGACTACTCATAAAACTGTCAAAAAGGTTACCGAAGACATGCACAGCATGGGCTTTAACACCGCAATTGCAGCTTTGATGGCTATGACAAACGATCT
>DAIUJM010000022.1:0-1969 GCA_036848695.1 Candidatus Saccharimonadota bacterium | reverse complement strand
ACAGCATGGGCTTTAACACCGCAATTGCAGCTTTGATGGCTATGACAAACGATCTCTATAAAATTAAAGCAGAAAACGGTTTAACTGACAGAGAAAACTGGACTACTGCACTCCAAACCATTGTTCAGTTACTGGCACCATTTGCTCCCCATATAACTGAAGAACTCTGGAATGATTTAGGTCAAACAAGCTCCGTTCACAGTACAGAGTGGCCAACCTGGGACGAAAAGTACCTCACTTCAGACACCATGAAGATTGTGGTGCAAGTTAACGGCAAAGTACGAGCAACTCTTAACATTGCCACAGATAGTTCCGAAGAAGCGGTACTAGAAGCAGCAAAGACAAATGAAAAAGTTGCCGCCAATTTAGGTGACAACTCCATCAAAAAATCAATTTACGTACCAAACAAACTTGTTAACTTTGTAATCTAGTGGTCTCAGAATCTTCTGCTTCCCACTTTGCAGTTAATGCATCGAACATGTCATTCAACTCAGCAATGAGTGGAGGTATCTCTTCTGGTGTCGGTTTGCACTCGATATCTGGTTCTGCATCAAGAATGCGGACGTGAGAAAGGGTGGTCGAACAAGGTAGCCCGCTTCCAGCTCTTTCCGATATGCAAGTTGTGTTATTGCTAACTAGCCAGTTGGCAATTCTCTGAACAGGATTGGGTTTTGAGGGTTTAGTAAAACGTTCCATCATAATTATTAAAGCGATGTTTCTTAGGTTAGCATTTGCCAGATAGCTTCTAAGTTAGCTACCGGAGTTTTGCCGCCATTAGTAGCAAAGTACATGCCGGCAACTCCTATGGTGCCAAGTGCAAGTTGTACTCGTTTATCTTCGAGTGGGTTACGTTCACGTTTTTTTGCTGCAAGCGTAGGGGTTATGTCTACGATTTCAGCATCTTCGTCGGATTCAATTTCAGGGAAGTCGTTTTCATCGTCCTCTTCATTAACAAACGGAAACTGGTAAATTTCAGCTTCTGTAGGTAAATCGACTTCAGTCTCCCAGTCGTAGGGCGCTGTTTTTAATGGGTTGGTATGTGAATCATGATTGATCATAAATTCTATTATACCAAATACAAGCACATTTGTCAATAGCTATAGATTTGTGTTTATTCCAGATCTACGCTATAATACTTTGCAAGATACATCAGATATAAAGCCTTAAGGAGTAGATTTTCTATGGGTAAACCAAAAAAGCAGACCAGTAAACGTAAAAAAGGGCTTCGCCGAAGTCACCTTGTTCTTGAACTTGCCCGCAAAGTTAACGGTAAGAGCCCGATCAAAGCATTTACAACCAAGCGTGAAAGCGCTAAAAAAGTTAAGACTGCAAAGTAGTCAGCCAACCCTTTCAAGGGGTAGGTACACATAATTTAACAAAACGAAAGGCTAAGACGTGGCATCAAACCGACACTTAGGAAGAATTGTAGCCTTACAGGCATTGTATGAGTACGATTTTCGTAAGCGTTCGGGTGATCCTGATGTCGATGTTGAAGAAATTATCGGCCGTAACGTTGAACGCTATAAAGATACTATTGATGATCTTTCGTTTGTTGAAGGACTTATCAGGGGTGCAGTTGGTTCTTTCGATACTATTGATGCGCAGTTACAACCGCTGGCTCCCGAATGGCCACTTGATCAGATTGCACGTATAGATCACGCGATTTTGCGCCTTTCTATGTACGAGCTTTTTGAAATGCCAAAGGCTAAGATTCCCCCTAAAGTCACTATTAACGAGGCTGTTGAACTAGCAAAGAGTTTTGGCGCAGACAAATCCAGCAAGTTCATTAATGGTGTTCTTGGTTCGGCGTGGCGTAAGGCGCATCCGGAAGAGGTAGATGGCCGCAAGAAGCAAATAGAAGCGACTGAAGCAGATGAGGTTGAAAAATAATGTTTTACGATCAACTATATATTTACGAAGGGAGCTTGTAATGAAGTCTCCGCAGCCATTTAACAAGTTTAAAAAGTAC